>NZ_JBFUID010000035.1:0-67525 GCF_056402055.1 Pseudomonas sp. P4_C4
CTCTTTGCCTCCGCTCCGGTCGGTGCGATTAAACGCTTGCTAGAGCGAACCAACTGGTCAATGCAGGATGTTGATCTCTTTGAGATCAATGAGGCCTTTGCCGTGGTGCCCATGGTTGTTATCCGAGACTTGAACGTCGGACATGAGCAATTAAATGTCCACGGTGGGGCATGCGCTTTGGGGCACCCGATTGGCGCGTCAGGCGCGCGCGTTGTTGTTACGTTGGTAAATGCCTTGAGGCAGAACACGCTAAAGCGTGGCATCGCTTCTGTGTGCATTGGTGGCGGCGAGTCGACCGCGATTGCTATCGAACTCCTCTCATAGAGGAGCGTTGACTGGCTGTAACAAGTCTCCCGCTGCGCCTCGAAAATCTTTTTTTGCGCAAAGGATTTGTCTGTGAACTACCGGCCCCTAATAGTTGATCATGTCGAAGGGGCTGGCTTGATCTCGCTTAACCGCCCAGTTGCGCTGAATGCGATCCACGCAACGCCTGGCCAGAAAGAAGGGATGCGAGCATTTGTGGAGAAACGCGCAGCTAAGTTTTGAGCGTCAGTGTCGCGAGTTTAACGCTGCAGAACCCAGGAGATACCGTGGCAGAGAAAGAACTGTATTGGGAAGACCTCACCCCAGGTAGAACTTGGACAGCCAAGCAATCAGTTCCTATCACAACGGAACAAATTATCGCCTTTGCTGCCGAGTACGATCCTCTCGATATTCATATAGATCCTGACCTTGCCCGTTCGAGTCCGCTTGGGGTGCACTGTGCCAGCGGGGTACAAACCTTCGGTATCTCGCAGCGGTTGATGTGTGATGCCCTACTGCTTCAATCAAATGTCGTGGCGGGTGGGAAGATCGATGGTTTCAGGATGGTTGCTCCAGTAGTGCCAGGAGACATTCTCAAGCTCTCAGCTCAAGTCGTTCGATCACTCATCCACGCGGGAAACCATGAACGAGGGTGGGTTGTGTTTAAAGTCGACGTCGCTACGACGGGGGGAAAAACCGTCCTTGTTTATGAGGTGACAGTATTGATACTGCGCAGGAGCGGTCAGGGTGGGTCTGTACCTGGAAGCGTTGGCCAGCATTGATACTCGTGTGGCCCTCTTTTGGCCAGAAGCGCATGGTAGCGCCAGCCAGGCGTTACTCAAGAGACCCAGGAGATGCTTGATCTCTGCGCCGAGAAGAACACCCGCCTCTCTCGAATGAGATACAAGGAGGCCCTTATCGGGCCTTTTTTGTACTCAAACCAAACTCACTTGGTCAGCCAGGATTCGACGGTGTCGGAGCCATATGTCGCTTTCCACTCTTTCAAGGTTCGGTGATCCCCGTCCATTGTCTCAACGACAACATCTCTCGCAACACCTTCAATGCCCGGCCAAATGTTCAAGATCTGCCAGAAAGCGTCCATCTATGCGTTCCCCTGCGGCTCACTGACTGGCGACAACGGCAATGACGCAATTATCTCAGCGTGGCAAACCTCGAGTATTTCATCAGCCAGAGAAGAATCATCTGGGCAGGCGCGCGACAACATGACTGCACCGATTGCATGCGCCAGCATGTCGATCATTTTTGCCCGTACCCCATCCTGCGGCGCCTCTTGCCTCGCTTTGTACTTTACTTCGAGCGCTGCCAGCGTGCTTTCTACCCCGCTGGCAAAGGTGGCTTTCAACTCATCTGATTGACGCGCAGCGTCTCCACAAAGGGCCGCCATGGTGCAACCACTGCCCCTGCCGTCTCGGTGATCCCTCGACACATACAGATCGATGAACTCAGCAACCTCGAGACCTTCGGAACTGGTCAGCGAATGCGAAAGGCTGTTCGCTGCCGCTTCAGCCATCAAATCGGCCTTGGAGCCGAAGTGCTTGTAGAAACCGCCTTGCGTAAATCCGGCTGCTGCCATGAGTTCAGCCACCCCCACGCCATCGTAGCCACGCTCGCGAAACAGCTCTGAAGCCGTCTCAACGATGTGAGCTCTATTGGCGAGTGATTGCGCCTTGGTGATCTTCATTTCCTGCGCCTCTGCATCTCAAAGCAATGCCTCCATCATACTCTGATGTCGATCATAATCAAAAGCATTGACAGCTTTGAGTATGATCGACATCATAAATGTGCCAACGCGAATCTTCCCTGGCACGGCGCACGTCGCCTTTCATTAATCAACGAGTATGGAAACGATATGAACGATAAGACGTTATTTGAGCCGTACACGCTCGGCTCGCTGACACTTTCCAACAGAATCGTGATGGCTCCGCTGACGCGTAACCGTGCGGCAGAAGGCCTCGTCCCGAGCGAGTTCGCTGCAACCTATTACAGCCAGAGAGCCTCTACAGGCCTGTTGATCTCCGAAGCCTCGCAGATCTCGCAGCAGGGACAGGGCTACCAGGACACGCCCGGTATCTACACGCAGGCGCAGATTGATGGCTGGCGCAAGGTCACCGATGCTGTCCACGCAAAAGGCGGACGAATTTTCCTGCAACTGTGGCATGTCGGACGCGTATCGCACGTTGACCTGCAGGAGAACGGTGCCGCTCCGGTAGCACCCTCCGCTCTGCGTCCCGCGACCAAGGTGTTCGTCAACAATAGCTTCGTGGACGTTTCAGAGCCGCGAGCGCTTGATATCAGCGAACTTCCCGGGATCGTTAATGATTTTCGCCAAGCGGCGGCAAACGCCATCGCTGCGGGATTCGATGGCGTAGAGATCCACGGCGCAAACGGCTATTTGCTGGATCAGTTCGTCAAGGACGGTGCCAATATCCGCACCGATGCCTACGGTGGCTCGATTGAAAACCGCGCTCGCCTACTGCTGGAAGTGACGGCGGCGGTAGTAGCCGAGGTCGGTGCCGGACGCACAGGCATCCGTATATCGCCAGTTTCGCCAGCCAATGGTGTCTCCAGCAGCGAACCGCAGGCCCAGTTTGACTACATTGTCGACCAACTCGATGCCTTGGGCATTGTGTACCTCCATGTGGTCGAAGGCGCGACTGGCGGGCCGCGCGATGTTGCGCCCTTCGACTTTGGTTCTTTGCGCCAACGCTTCAAAAACACTTACATCGCCAACAATGGCTACGACGTGAATCTGGCCACCTCTCAACTCAACGATGACAAGGCTGACTTGATCGCCTTTGGGCGTCCCTTCATCGGTAACCCGGACTTGGTGGAGCGCCTTAAAACCGCTGCCTCTTTGTCGACATTCGATCCTGCGACCCTGTATGGCGGCGGTGCAGAAGGCTACATCGACTACCCAACCCTTGCTGAGTCCAGTACCCGGCACGGCTAACAATCACGTCCGTGCACGTCCTCCGGACACCGCGCACGACTCGCCTATCGATATCCGAAACCGAGGATCAATTCATGAGCATCCCTACCACCGTTCTCATTACCGGCGCCTCCACTGGCATCGGCGCCACCTATGCCGAGCGCTTTGCACAGCGCGGGCACGACCTCGTACTGGTTGCCCGCGACAAAGGGCGGCTGGATGCTCTTGCAGCCCGGCTGCGTGAGAAACACAACATCACCATTGATGTTCTCCAGGCTGACCTGACCCAAATCAGCGATTTGACCACGGTCGAGGCTCGCCTGCGCGACGACGCCAGTATTGGCATCCTGGTGAACAATGCAGGCGCCGCACAATCCGGCAGCTTTATCGAACAATCCACCGACAGCGTTGCTCAGTTGGTTACGCTCAACACTACCGCACTGGTACGGCTTGCCAGCGCCATCGCCCCACGGCTGGCACAAGCCGGGGACGGAGCGATTATCAACATAGGCTCGGTCGTTGGCCTGGCACCGGAGTTCGGGATGACGGTCTACGGCGCGACCAAGGCGTTTGTACTGTTTCTCTCTCAAGGTATGAGCCTGGAGCTGACGCCCAAAGGCGTCTACGTGCAAGCCGTCTTGCCAGCAGCCACTCGTACCGAAATCTGGGAGCGAGCGGGCGTCGATATCAATACCCTCAGTGACATCATGGAAGTGGGTGATCTGGTCGATGCGGCGCTGGTCGGTTTTGATCGTCGCGAGCCAGTGACCATTCCACCCTTGCAGGACGCCGCGCGTTGGGATGCCTTGCAGGGTGCACGTCAGGGCTTGCTGTCGCAGATCAGGCAATCCGATGTCGCCGAGCGTTATCAAGCCAAGGCGTAATCATCGTGCAGCAGGCGCTGGTGCGCAGCACTCGATTTAAAAGCGCCTGCAACACAGTCTCACTTGCAGCTTTTCGACCCGCATCACGGGGCCAACATGAATATTCAAGACACAAAACTTCATCCCGGATCGCGCACGCCGTTCGTCAATGCAGCGAACCAATGGATCAAGGTCGAAGGAACAGCGTTCGCTTACCGTGACATCGGCCCCAAGGGTGAGTTGCCGCTCGTTCTGCTTAACCATTGGGGCGCAGTGCTGGACAACTTCGACCCACGGATCATGGATGGGCTCGCAAGCACCAGGCGCATCATCGCCACTGACTATCGGGGAATCGGCGCCTCGGATGGCACCGCCCCTGCAACGGTCAGCGAAATGGCAAACGATGCCATCGCTGTGATTCGTGCGCTGGGGTTTAAAAAGGTCGACCTGCTGGGTTTTTCACTCGGAGGATTCGTGGCCCAGGAAATTGCTCTGAGCGCCCCTGACCTGGTGCGCAGACTGATTCTGACCGGTACGGGGCCTGCTGGCGGTAGTGGCATCGACAAGCTCTGGTCAGTGTCATGGCCATTGATGCTTAAAGGTTTGCTGACGTTGCGCGATCCGAAGACCTACCTATTCTTCACCTCTACGGTCAATGGCCGGCGAGCCGCCAAGGATTTTCTGAATCGCCTGAAGGAGCGCAGGAAAGATCGCGACAAAAATCCAACACCAACCGCTTTTTGGCGGCAGTTGAAAGCCATTCACGCATGGGGCAGACAACCCCCACAAAATCTCGGTCGCATACAGATACCGACGCTGATCGCGAACGGTGACAACGACATCATGGTGCCCACGATGARCTCTACCGACTTGGCAAACCGGATCCCGAATTCACAACTGATCATTTACGAAGACGCAGGGCATGGCGGAATTTTCCAACATCATGCCGACTTCGTGGCGAAAGCAACGGCATTCCTGGATGCCTGAGCGTGTTCTGCCATTCCCATTTGAAACTATGAGAGTTGAATCAACATGAAGGCATTTCTAATCGACCGTTACGGCAAGCATAATGGCCGTTTCGCCGAGGTGCCCGCACCTGAGGTGGGTGCACATGACGTCCTGGTTCAAGTGCATGCCACAAGCGTCAACGTGCTTGATTCAAAGATCAGTACAGGCGAATTCAAACTGATCTTGCCGTACTCATTCCCGTTGATATTGGGCAATGACCTGGCTGGGGTCGTGGTCAGCGTTGGATCCGGTGTGCGGCGCTTCAAGCCAGGTGACGAAGTCTACGCGCGCCCTCCTCAAGAGCGCATAGGCACTTTCGCCGAGCTTATTGCGGTGGAAGAAAATGCACTCGCGTTGAAACCCGAAAATATCAGCATGGAAGAAGCTGCTTCCCTCCCCCTGGTCGCTCTGACGGCCTGGCAGGTGTTGGTTGAAACAGCCAGGTTGCAAAAAGGGCAGAAGGTCTTTATTCACGCCGGTTCCGGCGGTGTTGGCACCATCGCCATCCAGCTCGCCAAGCATCTGGGCGCCTTCGTTGCGACAACCACCAGCACAAACAATGTTGAATGGGTTAAAGCGCTGGGAGCGGACGTCGTCATCGACTACAAGAAGCAAAACTTCGAAAGCGTTTTGCAGGACTACGATGTCGTATTGAACAGCTTGGGCGCGGATGAACTGGAAAAGTCGCTCAGCATTTTGAAGCCTGGTGGCCAGCTCATTTCCATCTCGGGGCCGCCGACGCCGCAATTCGCTGAAGAGCAAAAACTGTTCTGGGGATTGGGTTGGGTGATGCGTTTGTTGAGCAGCGGTATCCGCAGAAAAGCTCGCAAAAAGGATGTCAGCTATGCGTTCGTTTTCATGCGTGCGAGCGGTGCTCAACTGGGTGAAATTACTGCTCTCGTCGAGTCCGGCATTATCAAACCGGTGGTCGACCGATCCTTCCCTTTCGAGTCAACAGCGGATGCTTTGAGCTATGTCGAACAAGGACGATCCAAAGGTAAGGTAATCATTAAGCTCACGGGAAGTTCGCTATCGCCAGGAGTATTGCCGACGGCGCAAACGGGCTGAAAACCGAGCAAAAAAAGGGCCCTTCACTGGCCCTTTTGTACTCAATCCAGATTCACTGGGTCAGCCAGGACTCGACGGTCGCGAAGCCGTGTTCTGCTTTCCATTTTTCAAGCAGGGGTAGCCTGGAGTCACAGTCCAGTCGTTACGCACATGCCCTCTCAAACACCTTCAATGCAGGCTCGCATTTGAACCCGGTGACTCCACTGGGTAGATCAATCGAGGCTCAATTGTTGGCGTATCTATCTCAAGAGGAGCCAGCGCGACTGGAAGCTTGAAGCGTCGTCGGCCCGACTTACCCACGTAGACTGCAGTGCCGACGAAACAATCCTGACCAGATATCAATCCAACTGATGCCGAAAAGGTAAGTCCGGCCCGGTTTTACCGCAGGTCAGGGCAGCGGCGCTGACGGCAAAGGTGAGCATTGCGTCGATCTGTTCACGGCCCAAGCGTTGCAAGCCCTCTACCGAATCCAGCTGCTGCTCGGTCAGCCAAGCGATCAATGCCGCCTGGAAGGTATCGCCGGCGCCCACGGTATCGACCATCACCACGGCACGGGCCGGCACCGACCAAGTGCCATGGCGGCGGCTGAAAACTGTCGCTCCCTGACCGCCACGGGTGAGGAATACCAGTTGGCAGCGGTGTTCCAGCCAGCCCTCGATCACGCTCTGCGCATCACGCTCGGGGTAGAGCAGGTTCAGGTCTTCGTCACTGACCTTGATCAGATCGGCATGTTCGACCAGAGCGCCGATACGTTCGCGCCACAATTCGATATTCGGCTCTGGGTTGAGTCGCACATTGGGGTCAAGGCTGATCAGGCGTTTGCCACTTTCCCGGCAGACCAGAGCCAGCAGGGTATCGGCAATCGGCTGCACCACCAACGAGAACGAGCCGATATGCAGCCCTCGCACCTCAGCGCCCAACTCAGGCAAATGCCCCGGCAACAGCTGACGATCAGCGCAGCCTTCACCGCGAAAGCTGTAATGCGGCGAGCCATCGGCACCAACGGCGACCATGGCAAGGGTGGTCGGTGCGTCGAAATCCTGAAGGTAGTCCAGGCGCACGCCCTCCTCCTGCAATACTTGCTGTAAACGCCGGCCCAGGTAGTCGGTGGACAACCCGGCAAACAGCGCCACGTCGATACCCAGCCGCCGCAGCCCGACGGCGACGTTGAACGGTGAACCGCCGGCAATGGCCTTGTAGTTTATTTTTGAAGCTTGAGCTCCGGGGTCGTTTTCACTAAAGAAATCGAACAGCGCTTCGCCACATACCAGATACATAGTCGTTTGCTCTTTAAAGGTTCGCTACAGGTTGTTGATAGCGTCAATAGGCCTGTTGATAGGCAGCCATGCTGGCTGCGACACTCTCGCTCAAGGAGAAGAAGTGGGTTCTTCATCTGTGATCGTGAAGTCAGCTCTACTGCTGGCCGAAATCACAAATTCGGCATTCGGAAGGTCGTTGCAACGAACTTTTTCATAGGAAGCAGACTCATCGAACCCGAATGATCGCCATCGATCAAGCAGTCGCGTCTCCAGGGTTTTACGGTCAACCTGCAGCATAATGGTGGTATCAAAACAGTCCCTTAAGGACGACCATGGGGCAAGATTCAATAGAAGGTAGTTTCCTTCTACGATGAGATATTTCACATCAGAGGAAACCAATCGTCCTGCGGCACGGGATATCTCCAGGTTACGATCGAATACTGGAACGGCAACCGTTGGTTCGTTGTTCGCACGAAGCCGCAGCAGCAGACTCCTGAAGCCACCCACATCGAATGTATCGGGGGAGCCCTTGCGGTCTAAAAGGTTCAAGGATCCAAGAACCGCGTCATCATAGTGAAAGCCATCCCCGGGAATGACCGCTGCACTCCCCGGCATAATACTATTAAGGGCCTCTACCAAGGCCTCAGAGACGGTGGACTTACCTGCACCAGGCGGCCCCGCTAGCGCAACGACAATTCGATTACCAGACAGAGACGTGACGTAGTCAAGTAGCTCTATGCTTACTATTGTGTTTGCGTTGGAAAACATGCCAGGTTTCTCGTCAGCAAGCGTTGCTCAGCCCCCCATACCGAGATACGTGAAGCTTGAACAATACTCATGGATACATAATGACAACAGGATCAGCAAACCTCTAAGAGGCCAATGACTGTTCGGCTACTGCGAGTACCTCGCAGCAGCCATTACCCGCATTCCAGATGTGGCTGGATACCCCTATGCCACCCGACTAAGCCGCCTATGAGTCATTGGTCAGCTTGCCAGCCTTTGTACTCCATAACATTAGTTCGGGTTACAAGTGAGGGTTGAAGCAGTACCGTTGTGCTTTCCAGGGATTTGCCATTCAGCAGGTCGTTACCCATCGTTACGGCCTGTTGTGCCTGGCCCCAAGGGGACTGAGAGGCAGAAGCCTGGATCTGTGTATCGCTTTTGAGTGCTGTCTCTATATCGGGAGCCCCATCCACCGATGCGATAATGATGCCTTTACGCTTGAGTTGTTTTGCTGCCAGGTCTGCACCTATGGCTTGGGGATCATTGATAGCGAACACCGCGTCGATTTTTGCAAAGCGAGTCAGGTCGCCTTGCATCACGCTGTAGCCACCTTCTCGCGAGCCTTTGGCATCCTGATTATCGGACAGTACCTTAATGTCAGGTGCCTGTGCGAAAACACTCTTACACCCATTGACACGATCCAGGACTGCTGAAGTCTGCGTACCATTCTGGATAATAACGTTACCCTTGCCACCAAGCTGCTCGGCAATGTACTGACAGACTATCTTGCCGGCTTCAACGTTATCTGTCTGTACCGTGGCGTTGGCACCCTGCACCATGACATCAACCCCCACAACCACTATGCCGGCCTTTCTGGCTTTGGCAATCGCAGGTGCAATCGCTACAGGGTCGACGGCATTGACAAGAATCAGGTTTACGCCCGCCGAAATGAAGTTATCGATCTGGGTGAACTGTTTGTTTAGATCGTAGTCGGCCGAAACTGAGGTGAATTTTGCGGCGGGGTTGATCTGCAATGCCTGCGCTTTGGCGCCATTTACCATCGCTACGAAATACGGATTTCCCAGCGAGCCAACGGTTATCCCGACGGATTTCAATTCTTGCGCTTGAGCGGTATTAAATGCCAGGAGTGCACAAGCAGCGGCCAATATTGTTTTTTTCATGAGCACAGTCTCTTATTGTTGGAGTATTAGAGGAGTTTTATAGAGTTCAGGTTCGTGCGCCGGTCTGCCGAAAACGATCGAGTGCTACCGCCCCGATGATGACGACGCCCTTGATGATGTATTGCCAGATATCCGAAACGCCCAGCAATATCAGACCGTTGGAAAGTGTCGCGATGATCAGGGCGCCAATCAGCGTACCGACGATGGTGCCGACGCCGCCGGTGAAACGTGTGCCACCCAGGATGACGGCGGCGATAGCGTCGAGTTCATAGGACTGGCCCATTTGCAGACCGTTGGCCGCCATCAAACGAGCGGAAGTCATGATGGCCCCCACACCTGCCAGCAAACCGGATATGGCGTAAACGAAGAGCAGGACTTTCCAGACCTTGATTCCCGATAACCGCGCGGCCTCAGGATTGCCACCCACTGCGTAAATCTGTACGCCTAAAACCGTCCGACGAAGAATGAGCCACGAAAGAGTCACCACTACCAGCGCGATGACAACCAGCCATGGCACCCCGAACAACGTATCGTTTCCAATGAAGGCAAATGACAAGTCGGGGTTGAACACCGTTTTGTCTTCGCCGATGAGGCGTGCGATCCCACGCATCGCCGTCAATCCGCCCAGTGTGACTATAAACGCAGGCAGCTTGCCAAAAGCGACCAATACGCCATTGACGAGCCCGAGCAACAGGCCGATTCCAAGCCCCGCAGGGATGGCCAGAGAGGACAATCCGGGAACTTGCGATACCAACAGCGCCACTACCGCGGAAACAGCCAGGATCGAACCCACTGAAAGGTCGATGCCCCCGGTCAAAATCACGAAAGTCAGGCCGGATGCCAATACCACATTGATAGAGGCTTGTTGGCTGATGATCGAGAAGTTCTGCGCCGAGAAAAAGCTGTCGCTCATCAGGCTGAAGCCCACACACAGGAGCAACAATACGGGGAGCATGCCCGCTACCCTCATCAGTTGGCGCATTTTTTCCTGTGCGCCAGGTCCGGCAATGTTCCGCGCATTGGGTGTGATGAAGTCACTTGCCACTTTGCGTTGCAGTGGGGAAGTCATTGAACTAAGTCTCCGTTGGCTAGAGTCAAGCTGTCGCTGCCTGTGGCAAACGCGATAATGGTTTCGGGTGTAATATCAACACCGCTGCGGCCACCGAGTTCGGCGACAAGTTTCCCTTCACACATGACCAATACACGGTCAGCGATTCCAACAATCTCTGGCAGTTCACTTGAAATCATCACTACACACACGCCGGAGGCGGCCAATGCATTGATTATTTTATATATCTCTGTTTTGGCTCCAATATCGACACCCGAGGTGGGTTCGTCCAGGAACAGCACTTTGGGCTTCATCTCAAGCAGACGAGCCAGCAAAACCTTTTGTTGGTTGCCTCCAGACAGCGCGCCGACATTGATGTCTGGAGATGCTTTGATATTGAGTGCCTGAATGGCTTGTTCGGTGCGTCCGGTTCCAGCCGTCCGGTCCACAAAACCCGTCAATGAAGCATCATTTCCCAATACACAAACATTGATATTGTCGTGGACACTCATATCGAGAAAGAGGCCCAAGGCTTTACGGTCTTCTGTCAGATAGGCGATACCTGCATTGCCTGCATCGCGAGGGGAGCGTATGGCTACAACTTCGCCGTCCAGTTCAATGTGTCCACCCGAGTATGCATCGACACCTGCAATTAATCGGGCAAGTTCTGTTCTCCCTGAGCCCACCAGCCCTGCAATCCCGAGAATTTCGCCGGCATACAGATCGAAACTGCAATCTCGAATTTTTAAACCGTCAGTAAGTTTGCGGACACGTAGTACCGGTTGCTCGTAAGAACACGTAGCACGCTCATGGGCATAGAAACCGGAAACATCGCGACCCACCATCATCCGGACCAGGGTTTCAGCCGATAACGTGCCACGGTCCAGCGAACCCACGTAACGGCCGTCCCGGAGCACCGAAACGAAATCGGACAATGCGTATATCTCAGCCATTCGATGGCTGATATAGATGATTGCGACACCGTCATCACGTAACTGGCGAATCAACGCAAATAGACTTTCAGTCTCTTTTGAAGACAGCGGCGTTGTAGGCTCATCCATCACCAGGATTCGCGTATCGGCATGAATTGCACGGGCGATTTCAACAAGTTGTTGGTCGGCGATCGACAATGTACCGACCAGCGCGTGCGGATCAAATGTGACGCCAAGTCGCTTTAGTACAACCTGCGCGCCTTCGGTCATTGCCTTGTGGTTTACAACTCCACATCGACGAATTTCCCTACCCAGGTAGATGTTCTCGACCACGCTCATATTCGCGCACAAGCTGAGCTCTTGATAGATAACTGAAATGCCATGGCGCTTCGCATCGTTCAGGCCATAGTTTCGAATATCACATCCATCGATTCGGATAGTGCCACTGTCGGCTATATAGGCTCCCGACAGGATTTTCATCAGCGTGGATTTTCCGGCGCCGTTTTCGCCCATTAACGCGTGGATTTGTCCAGGGAAAATATTGAGATCGATGTCATGCAGGACGCGTACCCCATTGAATGACTTCGAGATGGAGCGCATTTCCAATAGGGCAAGAGGTGGACTTTCAGATCCAGTGCTCAGCATAGCGGTTAACTCCTTATCTACCGATTTGAGAAGCAGTTGAAACCTCTCATCGGTGTTCTTGTTCGAGAAACATAGTCCAAAGGAAAGCGCTTGCGCAAGCGCTTTCCTTTGCGCTCGAAGGAAAGGTGAAAATGTTAGGAAAGCGCTTGCGCAAGCGTTTTCGTCTCGGCTATGCTTTTTTCAACAGCGTCCCTGCGTGCCGTAAACGGTTCGCCATGTGATCGCGACAATAATAAAAAAGGAGTGCCCGGCTATGCTGCATAGCGGATTCCACCATCTCGCCTCAGCCACTTCAGGTGCACAGCGCACCTCGCTGGGTCTCTCTCGAAATTACGGGCCCGTCCCGGCATCAATTCCTGGAGCCTGCGACACATTTTCTCGCCGTGAGCTTTACAATGGCTTACCGCTGGGCATGAGTTCAGCGCTATCCATGAAATCACGTGAGAAAGGAGTGGTGCACAGTGGGCGCAAAGATGAGTGATGTAGCGCGAGCCGCGAACGTATCAATGTCTACGGTATCCCACGTACTCAACGGTACTCGCAAAGTACATCCCGACACCGTCCGTAGCGTGAATCAGGCTGTAGAGTCCGTAGGCTATATTCGAAACTCGCTCGCTCGATCTCTGGCTCGCTCCTCTTCAGGTGCTATAGGGGTGGCGATTGCTACGCTGTCAAACTATTACTTCAGTGAAACAGTACGTGCCATCGAAGCGGCATGTGCGAAAAGCGGCTTGATGATGATTCTGGTCAATACGCAAAAAGATCCTGAACAAGAGCTTAAAGCGGTCAAAGCACTGCATGAGAGACGTGTTGACGGCATTGTACTCGCCTCGGAGCATGATCCAGAAAATAGAGTATTTAATTACTTAAAGGCCAACAAGATACCCACGGTTCTCATCGATCGACTTCTGTCGACGTCTTTCGATCAGGTGGGGGTAGAGAATAAGCAATCATCTCAAGAGTTGATTGCACACTTGATTAAACTTGGACATCGGCGTATCGGGATGGTATCCGGACGGTTGACTCAGTCTTCTTCTCATGAGCGAATTGACGGTTACCGTGCGGCCTTGGTTGAGGCAGGAATCCAGTACGAAGATCAATTAGTTTGCTGTGGTGAATCGGAGATTGCGCCGGCAATGGAGGCGACTCGCCGTCTACTGGCGCTAGAGCACCCGCCTACCGCAATAATGACCGCTAACAACTTGATGACCATTGGTGCTATGCAGGCCCTTCGTGAAGCCCGGCTTGAGGTGCCAAAGGACATCGCACTGGTCGGCTTTGATGACTTCGACTGGGCAGATGCTTTTAGCCCCCGACTGACAGTTATAGCGCAACCTCTCGAGGAGCTCGGAGCCCAGGCTGTGAAGCTTTTATTGAAGCGTATCAAGCAACCTGATGGGAGACGTCAGACTATTCGATTGAAACCCTCATTAATCCAGCGAGATTCTGGCGGCGTTCCCAAATGACTGTACTCAGGGATTTATCCTGAGGATCTAGCGGTTGCAGGCGTGAATTATTTTACTTTTGTCCACGTCTCGCCGCCTGGACAACTTTTAAACTAAATGACCAGCATCTGGTTTCAATTCGTCGTGCACGCATATGTATGTTTGCTTTTTCACTTAAGCGACCGGCTTTCGGTTTTTTTGAGCTTTCAATAATTTCGCCAAAGAGATAAGCGTCTATTTAGATCGCGATTAAAAATCGCTGACCTCGTGGAACGGAGTCCGATAGCCGATTATAACAACAAACCGCAGAACCTGTTTCTGTCGGGGCGTTTCTGCGTGTGCAGATTTACAAAACTCCCAAATTTGAATCGTTGATTGAGACGGCTGAAGCCGTATTGGCAAAGAGAGGCTGAGCATGAATAACTACAACAAAACGAATGATGTGACTGCATTGCCGGCATGGCGCAATCTGCTCGACCATCGGGAGAGCATGAAAAACTTTAGTATGCGCGATGCCTTTCAAGATGACAGTAAACGCTTTCAAGACTTCTCCTTGGCGGGCTGCGGGCTGTTTCTGGATTACTCCAAAAACCTGATCACTCACGAGACGCGCTCATTGCTGGTAAACCTTGCTCGCGAGGCTGGCGTGGAGCAGGCAGCGCATGCCATGTTCAGTGGCGAAAAAATCAACTGTTCCGAGGGGCGTCCTGTGCTGCATACCGCGCTGCGGCGACCAGTGGGGGAACCTTTGATGGTCGATGGCCGCAACTTGATGCGCGATGTGCATGGTGCTCTGGCGCAGATGACTGACGTTGTGAGTCGTATCCATAGCCATCTTTGGCGTGGTTACAACGATAAGGTCATCACTGATGTCGTAAACATTGGTATTGGTGGCTCATTTCTGGGCCCTGAGCTTGTCTCTGAAGCACTCGCGCCTTTCGCTCGGCATGGGGTGCGGTGCCATTACCTGGCTAACATCGACGGCAATGAATTCCGAGAGGTTACAGCCGATCTGAACGTAGAAACAACGCTGTTCATTATCTCAAGCAAAACCTTCGGTACTCTTGAAACGCTGAAGAACGCGCAAGCTTGTCGAAGCTGGTATCTGGCCAAGGGCGGGACGGAAGAGAAGCTGTATCGCCACTTCATTGCTGTGACAAGTAATCGTCAAGCTGCGCTGGATTTCGGCATCCGTGAAGCAAACATTTTTCCTATGTGGGACTGGGTCGGTGGCCGTTACTCACTATGGTCGGCAATTGGCCTGCCGATTGCTCTGGCCATTGGCATCGCTAACTTTAAGGAACTGCTGTCCGGCGCGTACGCTATGGATCAACATTTCCTGAATGAACCATTGGAACAGAACCTTCCCGTTCTTTTAGCAGTACTCGGCGTTTGGTATCACAACTTTTGGGGTGCGCAAAGCTATGCGTTCTTGCCCTATGACCATAACCTGCGCAACTTCGTGAAACATCTGCAGCAGATGGACATGGAGTCCAATGGCAAAAGTGTTCGTCATGACGGCACGTCAGTTTCCTACACCACTGGCCCAGTAATCTGGGGCGGCGTGGGATGTAACGGACAGCACGCTTACCACCAGTTATTGCATCAAGGGACGCCTCTAATTCCAGCCGACTTCATTGTGCCTGTGGTCAGCCACAACCCAGTGGCTGATCATCAGGAATGGCTGTACGCCAATTGCTTGTCTCAAAGCCAAGCGCTGATGCGAGGCAAAACCCGCGCTGAAGCTGAGGCAGAGCTAAAAGCCAAAGGCCTTTCGTCCAGTGAGATTGAACGACTGGCGCCGCATAAGGTGATTCCCGGCAACCGGCCAAGCAATACAGTTGCTCTTGAGATCATCAATCCACATAGCCTTGGTGCGTTGATCGCCCTTTATGAACACAAGGTCTTTGTCCAGGGTGTAATTTGGGGAGTCAATTCGTTTGATCAATGGGGCGTGGAGTTGGGCAAGGAGCTAGGCAACAGCGTCTACAACCTTCTGACTCGCTATGACGCGGAACCGGCAGATGATTCCTCGACGCAGGGCCTTATAGATTTCTTCCGGGGACGTCATCGTGGTTAGAGCCTCATAAGATTGGGTGGGACTAATGCCTTCCAGTCTTGGAGAAAACGAATGCCATGTAGTCGTGCCTCCGCGCATGTATTCACTCCTGTTGTACTTCTGAGGCTACAGGGTGATCGATCGGCCCTGCACCGTGATTAAGGAAGTTTGGGCTTCCAGGTTCGCGGCCTGAAAATACATTCCAAAGGGTAAAACTTACGACGATCAACTAACTCATTGGTTAAGTAATCGCTTGCTTACCGTAGTCACTCCGCACTGGCACTGCCTGGGTTCTTCTCATACTTTGGCTCAGGTAATACGGTGCGCTTTCTATTCGATTTAACCTATTTCCCATTCGGGAACTTGTGCGTGGAGCTAGCTGCGTACCTGGTTACAAAGCGTGCTGACTCGCGTTATCGACCTTGTCCAATAAATATAAAAAACAAAAGGTGTTATGAATGAACGTTAAAACTCTCAGTGCAGTTCTGGGTGTGTCCTTTGCTGTCGGCTTTCTGCCTGTTGACGCGTATTCAACAGACTTCAGTGGTTATTTCAGAACCGGAGTGGGGGATTCTACTCAAGGAGGGAAACAGTCGTGTTTTCAGCTACCGGGCGCGCAGTCCAAATATCGCCTTGGCAACGAATGTGAGCAGTACATAGAGCTGGATTTGCGCCAGGATCTGCTTTCACTGGACGACGGCTCGATGCTTAGCGTTGAAGGCATGGCACAGTTTTACAACGAGTATGGCCATGAACCAAAATTTGACGGAGAGCACGGCTATACGCGGATGAGCCAGCTCTACGCAGAGTGGAGCAAGATGCCGGCATTGAATGGCGGTTCTTTCTGGGCGGGCCGTCGTTACTACAACCGAAACGACATCAATATTTCCGACTACTTCTACTGGAACCAAAGCTCAACGGGCTTTGGGTTCGACCAGGTCGCATTGGGAGATCTGAAATACAGCTACGTGCTTTCACGCAAGGACAACGTCTTCCAAAAGGATTTTGTTACCCGGCATGATTTGACCGTCAGCGGATTCAACACAAATCCCGGTGGCGAGGTTAAGCTGGGCGTCAGTTATCTGGACAAGCCGAGCCGCGAGGATGCTCATCAGGGCTGGTCGGTGGTTGCCCAGCACAAGCAGGTCGCGTTCCTGGGCGGAGTCAACAAGTTCGCTGTTCAATACGGCCGAGGACCAGGCACCGCATTGGGGTATACCGGTGATACCACGCTGGATGAGAGCAACAAGAGCTGGCGGCTCGTGGAGTTTTTCGATTGGCAATTGACTCATGCTTTCAGTGGTCAAGTTGAACTGGTCTATCAAAAAGACACGCGCCCTGGAGGTGATGATCAGAACTGGTTATCCATTGGTGTTCGGCCAATTTATGCGTTCACGGATCAGTTCAAGCTGATCACCGAGGTTGGGCGCGACCAGGTTGAAGCCGCAGACGGTACCCGAAAACTCACTAAGTACACCATCGCGCCGACTTGGTCACCGAACGGCCCGGGATTCTGGGACAGGCCGGAATTTCGTCTGTATTACACCTACGCTACCTGGAACAAGGCTGCGCAACGCGCCGCCAGCTTGCAATCTCCGGGATCGGCTCTGTCTGATACCGGTGCGTTTGGTACAGACCTGCAAGGCTCCAACGTAGGGGTTCAGATCGAGTATTGGTGGAAATAAACTCCCTTGTTGACGCCGATGCCGAATTGAACCACGTGCCGACGCAAGACCGACCCACCTCAAAATCAGCACAAATCCGGCACAGACAACGGTTTGTGAGGAATCAGACGGGGTCAGTGACATCTCGGCAACTGGGTGTATTCGGCATCGGCACCAACAACGCTGACCTCTCCACGGAGCAATCACGATGTCGAATGCAGACCTGCTCCCTTCCCTACTCTTCAAGATCAATCAGAACCAGCTAGCCCTCGAAGCCGCGATCATGGCGCTTGCCCTTTGGGTCGAGCAGCGCAGTTCGGGTGAGGCTGGAGGCAATGTGCGCAGTGCGCTGGCAACGATCAGCACGAACGAAGAGTTGATCAACATGTCGTTAGCGGTGCTCGCGACGCCAGAGTGATCCCACCAACGGTGCTGCTCAATGCATCATCTGATTGCTGAAACGGGTAGGCAGTTGCTCTCTCTGGATATCTGGTGTGGGTCAGTTGATACCCATCGTGCTGCAACGGACACTGTATTTCAGAACTCTTAAGGTTTGCTTAAGGACTTTAAATGTCGCCGGCGGACAGACTTTCCTGAACGATCAGGAGAGCCGCCATGAACCCGCAATCGGTGATATCAAACCATCCATGCACCCTGGTACGGCCGCTGGGTGCCCTGTCCGGCTGGCAGGAGCGCCGCGCCAAGGAGCTGATGCTGCGTGACATGGGCAGCTGCGTTCGCATCAGCGAGATTGCCGAACACTGCAACCTGTCCCGTAGCCATTTTTCCCGGGCGTTCAAAAAGGTTACCGGCCACTCGCCGCAAGGCTGGCTGGTGATGATGAAAATCGAAAAAGCCAAAAGCCTGCTGATCACCTCAATGCCGATCACCGATGTCGTCTATGAATGCGGTTTCGCAGACCACTCGCATTTCACCCGCACCTTCAGCCGCCTGGAAGGGATGACACCCAAGGCATGGCGCCGGGCCTTTGATCATGTAGCGAGCCACCCTGGCCAGCCACCAGTAATTGATCGGGACATACCCGACTGGAGAATTCACGATAGCCTGGTCGACGGCGTGGGACAGTCGCGCGCACAGGAGCTGCACGCGTGAACTGATCGAGGTCGACAAAACGAACGCCTCCCCTTTGGCCGCTCATGCGGCCCTTTTTTATCAAGTGCTGGCCGGTGCCAGTGGCAGGTTGAAGCAAATCCGGGCGCCCTGCTCGCTATCCTGGACCACCAGCGTCCCGCCGTGCGCGCCGATCACCGACCTGCAGATGGCCAGGCCCATTCCCATGCCGCTGCCTTTGGTGGTGTAGAACGCATCGAAGATCTGCTCGCGCTGGTGCGCGTCAATTCCGGGCCCGTTGTCCTGGAAGCAGACCTGGACATGAGCGTCCTTCACCGCTGAGCCGATGATGATGCGTCCATTGGGCAACCCTGCTCCGGC
Source organism: Pseudomonas sp. P4_C4 (assembly GCF_056402055.1). Classification (NCBI taxonomy): domain Bacteria; kingdom Pseudomonadati; phylum Pseudomonadota; class Gammaproteobacteria; order Pseudomonadales; family Pseudomonadaceae; genus Pseudomonas; species Pseudomonas sp. P4_C4. The sequence continues at coordinate 18,604 of NZ_JBFUID010000035.1, forward strand.
GATGGCCTCCAGCGCATTGGTGATCAGGTTGAACACCACCTGCTGGATCTGTACCGCGTCGACCGACACCGGGCATTGCGCATCGAGCCGGGTTTCCAGGCGCACGTTGCGGTTCGCCAGGTCGGTGGCAGTCAGGCGCACGACCTCACCGATCAAGTGATCGATTTGCATCGGCAACCGTTGCAACGGCGTCTGTTTGGCGAGTGCGCGCAGCGCCTGGACAATGTCGGCGGCGCGGGCGCTGTCCGAGCGAATGTCTTCCAGCCCCTGAATCGCCTCTTCCAGATCGGGCTGATCACGCTTGAGCCAGCGCAGGCTGGCCGAGGCATTGGACACGATGCCCAGCAACGGCTGGCTGATTTCATGGGCAATCGAAGCAGAAAGCTCACCCATGACCTTGAGGTGCGAGCTGCGCGCCAGCTCCGCGCGGGAACTGCGCAAGTCCGCTTCCATCTGCGCGCGTAGCTGGTTGTCCTCGACCAGCTGTTCATACAGCTTGGCGGTTTGCAGTGACACCGCGGCCTGAGAGGCGAGAATTTCCAGCATGGTCAGGCGCTGGGCGCTGAATAGCTTGGGGACCAGGCTGTTTTCCAGATAGACCAGGCCGATCAACGTGCCTTGTTTGAGCAACGGCAGGCATAACACCGACCGCACCTGGCGCTGTTGCAGATCGGCGCTGTAGGCCTCGGGACAATCGGCCCGGGCATCGTCGAGCACCAGGGTCGTGCGCGTGCGCATCGTGGCGTTGAGCACCGAGGCCGGCGCCATCTGTTCGAGCGGTTGCCCGGCGTCCAGAGCGACCCGTACATTGCCGGCTTCGACCGAAGCCGTCGCCGCCAGTTGCAGTTCGGCGCCGCTGACCATCATCAGCACGCCATTGTCGGCACCGGCCTGAATCATCAAGTGATTCATCAGGGTTTCGACCAGTCGTTCGAGCAGAACCTCCTGCGACAGTGCACGCGCCGCTTCGATCCCCACTTCAAGATCGAGGCGGACCTGGGTCACAGGCCGGACCGGCTCGAACGACGGCTCCGCACTCAGAAACGGGTGCAAGGTTTCCAATTGACGCGCCTTGCCTTCGGCGCCCCACAGGTTGTAGCAGTCGCGCGCGACACGCAGGTGGTGGCTGGCACCCGACACCAGCCCGTTGGGTAGGCAGATATCGGCCAGCTGTTCATGGGCCAGCGCCTGCTCATGGATGAAACCGGCCGCCGCCGCCGCGATCTGCGACTGATCGAAACAGCGGATAGCTACCAGTTCCTGACCGCGCAAACGGGCGATGACTCCCTCGATCAGCAGCAATTTGTTGCGGAACGTTGTCGGATTGAGTTCGACCCACGGCAGGAACCGCTGGCGTTGCCGCTCGAGTTTTTCCAGTTTTTCCGCCACCTCGCCCGGCGCTTGCATGCTGCCCAGCGCCAGGCTGTAGAACAGGTGGTAATCGGCGAGATTGATATGCGCCGGAATGGACCAGGCCAGCGCGGCGGCTTCTTCGAAACGTCGCAATGCGTAAGGGATATCGCCGAAATAAAACGCTGACATGCCTGAATACAGCCAGGACCAGAACAGCGTCGGCTGCGACACACGGGTACGGTCGATGGGGCCGAAACGGTCATGTTCGATGCCATCCAGTTCGTCCAACGGCCGATGCAGGCGCCCGTCGCGCAGATCGGTGGCGAATGCCTGTTGCGCCAGCAGGATGCGCTCGATATCGATGTAATGAAATTGCTGCACCCACGCCAACCCATGCTCCAGTTCGTTCAACACCCCTTGCAAGGGTTCGCCCATGAACAGCAGGTCGGAACCGATGTGGTTGCAGGCGTAACAGGACATGCCCAGGTCGCCGCCGGCCTGGCCGCACTCGAATGCGGCGAACGCCTTCTGTCGAGCGTACGCCATCGGTCGGGTCCACGGGCTGACCTGATCGAGCGCCACCAGCGTGCCTGTGCGCCCTGCTTCGTAGCCGTGCTTGTCGGTGAGTTCAAGCGCCACTTCGGCGAAGGCCTGCCCGTCCACATATTCGCCATAGCGCTCGGCAATCATCACGCCAAACCAGGCAAAACCGTAACCGCTGCTTGGCGTGGTGCCATGCAGCAGTGTGAGTTCGACCATTTTCGCCAAATGCAGAAAACGAATGTCGTCGTCGACGAAGAACGAAGAAATCAACGTACTGAGCAACTCCATGGCCGCTTCGACAGACGGGTCTTCGGCCTTGGGCAAATGCACCAGATCGGCGATGCGGCGTGCGCCGACAAGCTCACGAACCTGGGTAAATGCCAGGGTCAAATCGTTCTGTGAGGGCCTGCGCTGAAGGGGAATATCCAGCAAGGCCAGACCGTTCAGCGCCTCGGTGATCGCCCCCTCGTAATCGGAGTGCAGCGTGCGCAAGGTGGCCCGTAACCGATAGGTCTTCGCGCGGTCGAGCACTGTGGTGGCGTGGGTCAGGCAATCGTCGAGGCGGCGCTGGGCGCCTTCCAGATCGGCCAGGAGCATGTCGCACTCGGCAGCCAGCCATTGGGTGGCAAACGTCTGGCTGTAGAGGCTCGACCAACCTGTCTGGTCGAGCAGACTCTCGGCCGTGCGAAGATAGCCCACGGCCTGCTCGACAGCGGCGGTGTCCCGGGCGCGTTCGGCGGCTTCGACCAACAGCTCGACGAACGCGGCGCGGCGATGCGCCTCCAGTTCATCGGCGTCAATGCGCTGGACCTGACTGGCGACTTCGAACACACGCTCATGGATCTGCTCGCCCCAATGATCAAGCATGGTGCCAGCGATACGCGCATGCTCGGCGGCGCGTCCCGCTGGCGCCGCAAGCTGACAGGCCGCCTCAAGCACACGGTCATGGGGAAACACCAGTTGCTCGCGCTCACGCAGCAGAAAACCTGCATCGACCAGGCTTTGCACATCATGGGTGATCTGTTGCGGCTCACACGGCAACAGCCGATGCAGCAGTGATTCATCACAGCGCCCGCCGACGAAGCCGGCCGTGCGCAGCACTTCGCGTTCCATCGGTGACAGGCGTTCGAGTCGCAGTACCATCAAGTCCGCGACGTTGTCGGCGTAGCGATAACCGTCCACCTCCTGTTGATTCCAGACCCAGCGGCGACCCTGCACGTCAAAGCGCACCAGACATTCATCGATCAATGCGCGCAACACCTGGCTGACGAACAGAGGATTGCCGGCCGTCTTGTAATGCACGACTTGCGCGAGCGCCTCAATCTCCTTGGGGTCGGCGTCCAGTTCAGCGGCGATCAGCTCCGCGACCGCGGGCACCGACAATGGCCCCAGCATGACGCTTGCACAGGGCAACGATTGCTCGCGACCCAGCACCTCCAGCACTCCCCCCTCGCGCTCGAGGGCTTGCGACTCGGCCTCGCGATACGCCAGGATCAACACCAGATGCCGGGGCCGCCGGGCGACGAAGGCCTGTAAAAACGACAGCGTCGAATCGTCCGCCCATTGCACGTCATCCACGAACAGCACCAGGGGGCGTCCCGGCTGAGCGAAGACTTCCAATACATCGAGCAGGGTCCGGTTGGCGCGATCGAGCGCATGTCGGGCCGGCATGTTCGGCAGCTCAGGCGTGACCCCGATGACCAGCTCAGCCTCGGGCGCCAGCTCCACCAGAAGCCTGCCCCGCCCCTTAAGCCGTTCGACCAGTTGCTCACCCAGCGTCTGCAACTCCAGAGCCGGCTTGCCCAGCAACTGGGTCATCAGCGACTTGAAGATTTCTGCCAAGGGTGCAAATGGAATTTCCTGCTGCAGCAGATTACTCTTGCCGCTGGCCCAGTAGCCGGGGGCCAGGGGCCGGACACCCTGATGGATCAGCGTCGACTTGCCGGCGCCCGGCGCGCCACCGACCAGCAGAACCCGGGCAATGCCATCGCCGCCCACCTGATGCATCAGCTCGACCAACTGCGTACGTTCGGCCTCTCGACCAAACAGTACATCGCTGCAGGCCAAGGAAGGCAACGCATCGAAAGCGCCCAGGCGGAACGCGTCGATATGCTCATGCTCCAGCCACTGCTGTTGACACCAGGCCAGATCCGCGGCCATTGATTCGGCACTCTGGTAGCGGGTGCCCGGTTCTTTCGCCAGGCCTTTGAGCAGTACTCGGCAGATGCCTTCCGGTAGATCGGTGACATGAATCGCCGGTGATTGCGGCTGGACAGCCGCGTGCACGTGCAGCCATTGGGACGGGTCGCGGGCGGTGAGCGGCAGTCGGCCGGTCAGTGCCTGATAAAGAATTGTGGTCAGCGCATAGATATCACTGCGCGCATCAAAACTGACGGCATCGCGTCGGACCTGCTCGGGGGCCAGATAAGGCCATTGTTCCAGGCCGGGCAGTTCAACCGCGGGCGCCTCCCCGGCATGGCGGTGAAAATTCAGCAGTCTGACCGAGTCGGCAGCATCCACCACCAAGTGGTGGGGTAGCAGACTGGCATGTCGCACACCCATCTTCTGGACGCTCGCCAACGCGTTGGCCGCGGCTACGGCGATGGTCAACAAGCGCGCCAGTGGCAGCCCTGTGTCACTGATCAAATCAGTCAGCGGCACCCCAGACGCGGGATAGATCAACAAAGGCCCCTCGGCCGAGCGGATGAACGCGACAGGGGCAATCGCCAAGGCCGGATCCAGGCGCAGGTGAAAATCGCGCTCCAGCCGCTGGCATATGACAGGCCGCTGAATCGGCGCCCGGGCGGCGAGCCAGCGTGTGCCCGATGCCCGATCCCGGAGCGTGAACCAGGTCAGGTCGTTTTCCCGGCGCAGTATTGTGAAGGTGCAACGCTCCAGCCAGGCTTCATCGTGTACGACATCGAGACTGTGGGAACCGGATGCTGAGAGAGGGTTGCTGGGCATGAACAATCACCGCTGAAGATTCGTTTCGGGCAGAGCCTGGGAGTATACGCAAGGCTCTGGCCCGCGGGCTGCGCTCGAGCAATCCTGTCCGTCATTGGCACCAGAATGGCAGTTGAGGGCCCCCGTCGCCTGTGGTTTTTGCGCACTGAAATCGCCGCGTGTTATCCCTCGGGATAATTGCATTATGCGAGGCCGTCCCCTAGGGTGCGTTCTCAGTTAGTTTTCCCGTGAAAACTAACTGAGAACGCACCCTAGCGTGTAGCCCTGATGAAACGACGTTCCGGCGTCACTCCCCGTCAACGCAGTGCAGAGGAACGTATGATCCGACTCGGCCAAGCCACTATTTCCCTGGAACGGCGTGAAGCCTTTCTTGATGGACGGCCGCTGCGTGTCGGGGGCCGGGCGTTCGAAATCCTCTCGGTGCTGATGCAGGCCGATGGCCGAATCGTCAGCAAAGATGAATTGATCACACAGGTCTGGCCTGACACCGTCGTCGAGGAAAACAATCTGCAGGTGCAGATTTCCTCGCTGCGCAAGTTGCTCGGAGAAAAAGAGCTCATCCAGACGGTCCCGCGCCGAGGTTACCGATTATTGAAAGAACGTGAACCGCCCCTGCCCCTGTTCCATCCTGCGGTCCCGGACCTCTTGGCGTCCGAGGATCCGCAGCGGATCGATCCTGACAGCGTGCCGGTGTTCATCGTGGACGATGAGGCCTCCGTGCGCACAGCGCTGAGCCGACTGCTGCGGGCCGAAGGCATCGTGCACCGGATATTCGCCTCGGCCGAAGAATTGCTCAGCGCTGACCTCGACATCGGCCCCGCTTGCTTGTTGCTGGACGTCAGCCTGCCCGAGGCGACAGGCCTGGAACTGCAATCCACACTCGGGCGGCGCGGACTTCCGTGGCCGGTTATTTTCATGACCGGTTTCGGCACCATCCCGATGTCGGTGCAGGCCATGAAAGCGGGAGCGGTCGAGTTCCTGACCAAGCCTTTCAACGACGGCCAGTTGCTGGACATCCTGCGCACCACCCGTCAGCGTGCAGCGACGGCGTTCGAGCAATGGCAACGCACTCAGAGTGCCCGTCAAAGGGCCGCCCTGTTGACCCCCCGCGAACACGAAGTGCTGCCGCTGATCGTCGCGGGTCTGTCCAACAAGCACATCGCCAACCGATTGGGCACCAGTGAAGTCACAGCCAAAGTCCACCGCAAACACATCATGGAGAAGATGCAGACGCGCTCGCTGGTCAGTCTGGTCAGCCTGTATGGCTTGATCAGCGCCGAGCCGGCGTTTGGCACGCAGGGTTCTTCATGACGATCGACACTGGCTGCACCGCCCCCGGATCATCCGGCAGCGTCATGATCATCGTCTGCATCGTGGACGACGATGCGTCCGTGCGCAAAAGCCTGGCCAACCTGCTTCGGTCGGCCGGATACCGCGCCCGGGTATTCGCCTCGGGCGAGGAATTCCTGGCCCTCGAAAACTTCAATGACATCGCCTGTCTGTTGCTGGATTTGAAAATGAACGGCCTGTCAGGGATAGACGTCATGCACGCACTGACGCTCAAGGACAGAAAACTCCCGGTGATTTGCATGTCGGCACATTGGGATGAAGCGACACTGGCTGAATCCAACCGCTATGAGCCCATCGAATGCTTGCGTAAACCGTTCAGCAGCGATGCCTTGCTGAGCGCCGTCGAGTTAGCGCTTCAATGCGAGCGTTGAACAGTCACGTGTTGGACGGCGATTGCGGCGTATCAGGATTGAGTTGCTGACGCCTGAATTGCCCTGGAGGCTGGCCGTGGATCTGGCGGAAGCGTCGCGAAAAATAAGCCTCGTCAGCGAAACCGCACAACCTCGCCACCTCCCCCACCGGCCGCGTGCCATTGAGCAGATAATTGCGCGCCGCGTGCATCCGGCGTTCGAGCACCAGTTCGGTGAAGGTCTTGCCGATTTCCTTGCGCAACCAGTGCGTCAGGTACGTCGGTGACAGGTAGGTCGCGGCAGCAACCTTGATCAGGTTGAGGTCGGGGTCAGCGATGTTCTTGCGCAAATACTCGGACATTCGGCTCAGTGCGTCGCGTCGGCTGACTTCGGCGGCATTCTCTTCGGCCAGCCGTTTGAGCGGCTCGGCATACAGGGCACAGACGCTCCCCACCAATTGCAGCAGCAGGCCCTTGAGGATCTCGCGGGTGCCGAAGTGACGGTTTTCATCGAGCACGCGCATCTGCTCGATCAAGCCACAGACTTTGCTGAAATCCTCATCGGCCAGAATGAAATCCAGATGCTCCTGAAAGCGGAACGGCGACAACTCCGGCGCCAGCAGAATCGAGACTTCCTCGAGGTCCATCGGGTCGCACTGCAAGTGCGGCAGCAGGAAGGTCTGGGAAAAATTGATCACCATGAAATTGCTGTCGGCCGGATGCGGAATCACGTGCACGCGATGCGGCAGGATGAAGGCGAGTGTATTGCGCGGAAACGGACGTTCGACGCTGCCGATGTGCTGCACGGTATCGCCACCGAGGTTGACCTGGATCTGGAAATACTCATGGCGATGCGGGCTGGTTTCGGCGTGCCGGCCCTTTTTGTCGCGAATGTAGAAGTCCGTCAATTCGCTGCGTTGCTGCATGACGTAGGTGGGTACTCGGCTCGGAGACGACATTTCCTGAGGATCCTCGACAGGTACATGGATAGGTTGTCGTCGCGCCGCGACGCAGGCGGCGACCGCGATGATTGTGAAGGCAGACACCGTTGGCTTCAACACGTCATAGGATGACAACAACATACAGAGAGTTAATTGTATCCATGTGTGATGTGTCGTCTGTCCAAAAAACTACGCGCACACAAAAATAATTAATCATTTAAAAACATATAGTTACTAAACAGATGAGGCAGAACGGTGGAAATGAGCTGATTTGTTTTTTCTTGGACACCTGCATGAATCGCCTTTTTAAGGAGAAAAAACGATCTAACGCCTCCGTTGATTTTGAGAGGTTGTACGACCACTGTGACAACCAATGCAGCCCGACCCGTCCAAAAACAATCAAAAGGTGCGCCCCCATGAATCCGCTTTTTCTCCTCGCGACCCCTCCCCCGAACGCCTCTGACCGAAGGCGTATCTGAGCGCCCGACAGCGGCTGTCCGCGTCTCTCGTTCACGTAGCGATTGCTCTGCCCCGGCACTGGAGGCAACGGCTTCGGCTGCGCGCAAACATCTCGATTCTGCTAACAATAAAAAGGTCTACTCATGTCGAACTCGCAAACCTCCCCGTCCACCGCGCCGTCGGTGAGCGTCGGCGCCCGGGACGCCGCACTGCCTCAGCGCCTGCCAACGCGCCGGCGCTGGTTCATGCTGTCGTTGCTGCTGATTGCGACCATCATCAACTACATCGACCGCGTGAACATCTCGATTGCCGCACCGTTCATGGCCAAGGATCTGGGCCTGGACAAGATCGAAATGGGCCTGATTTTTTCCGCGTTTGCCTGGACCTACGCACTCGCCTTGGTCCCCGCCGGGTTCATCGCCGATCGCTTCGGTTCCCGGTTCACCTACGGGGTGTCGCTGATCAGTTGGTCGACCGTCACCGTGTGCCAGGGCTTTGCCACGGGATTCGCTTCGCTGTTCGGGCTGCGCCTGGCCGTGGGTGCCATGGAAGCTCCGGCATTTCCCGCCAACAGCCGCGCGGTCACGGTGTGGTTCCCGGCCCGCGAACGGGGCATGGCCAGCAGCATCTACGTGTGCGGCCAGTATCTGGGCACCGCGCTGTTTACCGGCGTGCTGTTATGGCTGGCGACGACCTATGACTGGCGCCATGTGTTCTACAGCACCGGGATTCTCGGGATAGTATTCGGTGTGATCTGGCTGTACCTGTACCGCGATCCGCTGAGCTGCAAGAACGTCAGCCAGGAAGAACTGAAGTACATCGAAGCCGGGGGCGGACTGGTCAAGAGCAGTCAGGAACGCACCAGGTTCAACTGGCGGCAGATCGCCGAGCTGTTCAGCTATCGGCAGATCTGGGCGATTTGCATCGGCAAGTTCGCCAGTACCTCGGCGTTGTACTTTTTCCTGACCTGGTTCCCGACGTACCTGATCGAAGAACGCAAGCTGACCATGATCAAGGCCGGGGTCTTCGCGGTGCTGCCGTTCGTGGGCGCAACCGTCGGCATTCTGCTGGCCGGCATCGTCTCCGACTTGCTGATCCGCCGCGGCTATTCGATGTCCTTCGCTCGCAAGTTGCCCTTGGTGGTCGGATCGATGCTGGGCATGTCGATTGTGCTGGTGAATTTCACCGACTCGAACGTGATCTGCATTGCCGTGCTGACCATTGCCTTCTTCGCCCAGGGAATCGCTTCGTCGTCGTGGGCAGCCGTATCGGAAGTCGCGCCCAAGGAGCTGATCGGCCTGACCGGCGGGATCACCAGCCTCGCCGCCAACATCGGCGGGATCGTCACCCCGATCGTGATTGGCGCCATCGTCCACGCGACGGGCTCGTTTGCCTACGCCTTCTGGTTCATTGGCGCCGTGGCGCTGATTGGCACCCTGTCCTATTCGTTGTTGCTCGGTCGCTTGTATCGCATCGAGCTCAAGGCACGCTGAGCCCGGAAAACATGTGCGCAGAAAAGCGTTTTTCTCCAACACGAGGCGGCTTTCGTCCAACTTCGCAAAACGAAGCCGCCGTAGGCTGATGCTTCCAACAGGACCACGACAAAAATGACTATGACCGAATACGTTTTCACTCCGGATTTACCCGTGACCTTGCCAGTTGCCGGCAGCCAGCAGCGTTTCCCCGTTGGCCGGGTATTTTGCGTCGGCCGCAACTACCCTTGGCCAGACACCCAGGGCCAGTCCCGCCAGCCGCCCGTGTTTTTCATGAAGCCGGCGAGCAACGTGGTGGATGCGTTGGGTGAAGTGGCGTTCCCGCCGCTGACCGAAGAGTTTGCCCACGAAATCGAATTGGTCGTCGCCATTGGTGAAGGTGGCGCCAATATTCCGCAGAGTCAGGCGCTGGCCTATGTCTGGGGCTACGCCGTCGGGCTTGACCTGACTCGTCGTGATGTCCAGCGCGCGGCCAAGAGCAATGGCTTGCCGTGGGAAGGTGCCAAGGTGTTCGACGGCGCCGCGCCGATGACCGCCATCGTGCCAGTCACTCGCGCCGGACACCCGGACGGCGATTTGTGGCTGAACGTCAACGGCGAAGAGCGCCAGCGCGACAGCCTCGACAGCCAGATCTGGTCGGTCAGTGAAATCATCAGCCGCATCTCGCAGTCGGTGGCGCTGCGGGCCGGTGACCTGATCATGACCGGCAGCCCGGCAGGCGTCGATGTGCTGCAACCCGGCGACATCATCAACGCCGGGATCGACGGCATCGGCCAACTGGAAATGCGCGTCGGTCAGCGACCTTGAACCCGGGCTACGCCCTCGTGAATTGAAGAAGGAGATAACAACATGAACAGTCCTTTGAAAGTGGCCCTGGTCACCGGCGCCGGTAGCGGAATCGGCCGCGCCGTGGCCCTGGCCCTGATGGCCGACGGCTTCACCCTGGTATTGGCCGGGCGCCGGCCGGAGCCGTTGCAGACATTGGTCGAATTGGCGGTCAGCGAGGGACACGAAGCCTTGGCAGTGCCCACTGATGTGCGCGATCCGGCCAGTGTCGATGCGCTGTTTGCAACCATTGTCGAGGTATACGGACGCCTCGACGTGGTGTTCAACAACGCCGGGGTCAACGCCCCCGCCGTGCCGCTGGATGAGCTGACGTTCGAGCAGTGGCGCAACGTGATCGACACCAACCTCAACGGCGTTTTCCTCTGCGCCCGTGGCGCCTTCGCACTGATGCGCCGACAACAGCCACAGGGCGGACGCATCATCAACAACGGCTCGATCTCGGCCCATACCCCACGCCCGTTCAGCAGCGCCTACACCGCCAGCAAACACGCGGTGTTGGGACTGACCAAATCCCTGGCCCTGGACGGGCGCGAATTCAACATCGCCTGCAGCCAGATCGACATCGGCAACGCCCTCACCGAGATGTCGGTGCGCATGACCAGAGGCGTGCGCCAGGCCAACGGCACCATCGCCGTGGAGCCGATGGTGGACGTCAAGCATGTGGCCGATGCCGTGCGCTACATCGCCGGTCTGCCGCTGGAGGCGAACGTCTTGAACATGACCGTCATGGCCAGCGCCATGCCGTTTGCCGGTCGCGGTTGAACCGGCCTTTTTATTGCGCTACACGAGGTTTACATGAAGCCAGAAGTCTTGCAGCTCAGCCCGATCCTGATCCCTGAAATCAACGCGCGGCTCGATGAGTTGTTTACCGTCAGACGTTACTTCCAGCAGGCCGACAAGTCGGCTTATTTGCAGGCGCACGGCGCGAACATTCGCGGGGTGATCACCGGCGGCCATACCGGTATCAGCCAGGCACTCATGGCGCAACTGCCGAAACTGGAAGTGGTGGCGGTCAATGGCGTGGGCACCGATGCGGTCGATCTGGCTTACGCCAGGGATCGCGGAATTCGCGTGACTGCGACCATCGGTGCGCTGACCGAAGATGTTGCCGACCTGGCCATCGGCTTGTTGATTGCCGTCTGCCGGGGCCTGTGCACCAGCGATCGTTACGTGCGTTCGGGCCAGTGGCCCCATAGCCCGACGCCGTTGGCCCCGCTGCCGTTGGCGCGTCAGGTGTCAGGCATGCGCATCGGCATCGTCGGCATGGGCCGGGTCGGCCGTGCCGTGGCGACCCGGGCCGCAGCGTTCGGCTGCCCGATCAGTTACACCGATTTGCAGCCAATGAGCGATGTGAACCACACCTTCGTTGCCGATCTGAAACAACTCGCGGCCAACAGTGACGCGCTGATTCTCGCCGCCGCTGCCGACAAGGCTGAAGCCATCATCAATGCCGAAGTGCTGCAAGCGTTGGGCACAAGTGGGTATCTGATCAACGTGGCGCGGGGCAAGCTGGTCAACGAGGTCGATCTGGTGGCAGCGCTTGCCGCCGGTGAGATCGCGGGTGCGGCGCTGGATGTGTTTGTCGATGAACCGAACGTGCCCGAGCCACTGTTTGGTAAAGAGAACGTAGTGCTGCAGCCCCATCGCGCGAGTGCGACGCTGCAGACCCGCACGCGGATGGGCGAGATGGTGGTGGCGAGCCTGGTGGACAGTTTCGCCGGGAGAATACCGCAGGGTTCTGTGACTGACTGAAGGGTGGCTACCGAGGGGACCTTGCGTCCCCTCGACGGCTCGATATCAGGTGAACAGATCGACGCCCAACTGGAGGGCATCGGTAATCAGCATCGGGACGCGGTGGTCTTGCCTGAAATACTGGCAAACAGCGTCGCGAATACGCCGATGAAGAATACGTACCAACCGATCGGGCCGAAGAAAATTTCCAGTGCCTTGCCCAGAGTTCATGAAAGGGCTGCAAACCCGCGCTRCAAATCCTCAATCAACGCGTCGACATCCTCCAACCCGATATGCAATCGCAGCACCGGGTTCAACCCTCGATCCTCAGCGCTGTTGCGATCCTGGGTGTCGGCGACGGTGATCAGGCTTTCATAGCCGCCCCAAGAGGCCCCCAGACCAAACAACTGAAGCGCATCGATGAATCGCTCGACGTATCCAGCTTGCGCGCCGCGCAGTTCGAACGAGAGCAAACCGTTGCTGCCATTGAAGTCCCGTCGCCACAAGGCGTGACCGGGATGATCGGGCAAGGCCGGATGAAGTACCCGTTTCACTTGCGGTTGCTCTTGCAGCCAAAGAGCGATTTGCAGGGTTTGCCGCTCGTGCACTTCCAGGCGTGGCGCCAGGGTGCGTGCGCCGCGCAGCACCAGATAGGCATCGTCGGGGCTGACGGTGCTGCCGAAGGTGTCGCTCATGGCCGCCAACGGTTGCCAGACCTCTTGCCGGGTGCAGACACTGCCCATGACCACGTCGCTGTGGCCGCACAGGTATTTGGTCAGCGCCATGATCGAGATGTCCGCGCCCAGGGCCAGCGGCCGGTACAGGTAGCCGGAACCCCAGGTGTTGTCCACGGCCAGCAGAATGCCCCGTGGTTTGCACAGGGCGGCGATCGCCGGCAAGTCACAAAGCTCATAGAGCAGCGACCCCGGCACTTCGGTGTAGACCATTTTGGTGTTGGTTTGCAGCTGCGCTTGCAGGCCACTGCCGTCCGGCGCGAAGTAGCTGACCTGAATGCCGAAAGGTTCGAGAAACTCCCGGGCCAGACGCCGTACCGGCGAATACACCGCGTCGGTGATCAGCACATGATCGCCGGGTCGCAGGTAGGCCAGAAAAGTCTGCGCCACCGCCGCCAGCCCGGTGCCGAACAAGCGGGTGCGATAGCCGCCCTCCAGTTCGGTGACCAGATCTTCCAGAGCGAAGGCCGTCGGGTTGCCCCGGGCGCCATAGCTCAAGACCCGTTCGCAGTCACGACGGGCGCGGGCATCGCGCATCTGTGCAAGATTGTCGAACAACACCGTGCTCAAGCGGGTGACCGGCACGTTGACAGCCCGACCGCCGCTGCCCTGTTCGGTCCGCGCGCAATGGACCAGACGCGTGCGGACCCGCGCATGCCGGCTCGCTTGAGGTTGCGCGTGCAGCGGCTTGAGACTGGCGATTTCGTCTTCATTCATCTGCGCCAGCAAGCCGATTTCCCAGGCCAGGTATTGACGCGCCGCGTCCTTGTTTCCGGAATGGCGATCATGGGTAAAAAACAGAAAATCGATGCATTGCTCATCAGGCGGTGTGTTGGCGTCCTCCTGCACCGCACGACCTGCCGCGCGCCAGGCAGCAAGACCGCCATCCAGCAATCGAGCCTGTGCACGCTGAGCGTCAGGCAATTCCAGCGTCGTGAAAGCGGCCAGCAACGGGTCATCGGCCAGCAACACCAGCGGCCGCTGTTCACCGGCAACCTCGGCCGCCAGCAACGAACGAATCGACCAGCGCGCCTCGGCAATATGACCTTTGCGATAGACCATGCTCGCACGCAAATCAATCAGCGCCACTGCGTCATCCTTCAGCGCATCAGCCAGGGCCTGTGCGGTGATCAACGGCAAAGCCTCGTAAGGCGCAGTCTTCAGCGCGGGCAACGCCAGACCACTGTTCACCCCTCCCGCCAGTACATACGCGTCGTGCCCCAACTGACGCAGCCAACTGGCAACGATTGGCGCACGCACGCCATCGCTGTCGATCAGCACCAACCGTGCCTGACGCACGCCGACGTACAGATCGGTGGATTGAATCAACTGCCCGCCCGGCGTGTGTTGAGCGCCCGGCAGGCTGCCCTCGGCAAACTCCTCGGCGGTCCGCACATCACACAGGAACAGACTGCGCCCGACTTCCCCGGCCCACTGCTCGACCTGAACGGTTTCAACGGTTTCCACCCCGGCCCGTTCCGCCAGTTGCGCGGCCGCCAGACGGCGCGCCGGCAGCGTCCCCGATGACACCTCATCGGCATACCGTCGGGTGCTGCCATGTTCTAGCTGAAAGTCTTCCAGAAACCAGCCCTGAGTTCCGTTTTCCAAAGCGTAGATCGGGTTCTTCAGGCCCAGATTGATCAGCGTCTGGGCGCCGATGATGCTGCGGGTTCGACCGGCGCAGTTGACCACGATCGGTGTGTGCTCGTCCCGCACCAGATCGTGCACTCGATACCCCAGTTCGCCGTTCGGACAGCAGATGGAACCGGGTATGGTCATCTTGCGGTATTCATCGAATGGCCGACCGTCGAGCACCACCAGCGGCTCGCCCCGGGCTAGCCAAACGGCCAGTTGCTGCGCGGTGACATGGGGCGTATGGCTGGCCTGCTCTACCAACTCACCAAAGGCCTTGGACGGTACATGCACGCCGGCAAACAGCTGAAAACCAGCGGCCTGCCAACCCTCGGCGCCGCCGTCGAGAACATGAACGCGGGCATACCCCAAGGCATGAAGACGCTCAGCGGAACGCGACGCGACGCTCCCACCGTCCTGGTCATAAACGACCAGCCGCACCTGTGGATTCGGCGCCAGGCGCCGGGCCTCCAGTTCCAGACGGCTGTAAGGCAAATTCACCCCGAAAAACAGATGCGCTTCGCCATATTGGCCGTGCTCACGCACGTCAAACAGGGCAATTTCCTGCCCGTCGAACAGCCACTGCTGCAGTTGTCCTGGGGTTACGGTCTGGCTCATGGAAGTCCCGTGTGCAAAATAAAATTATTGAAGCGCCAGGGAGCGCTCTTCGGCCGCGACGTCCCGTCCCTTCGTATACGCACGCTGGACGGCCGGGCGTGCCTTGATTCGCTCGCGCCAGGCATGGATGTGCGGATAGATCGCCAAGTCGAGGGCGAACAGGCTCAGCGGCTCGCTTAAGCCCAGTGGCGCAGGGTCGACGATCGCCGCAATCCTCCCGTTGGCGCTGATGCGCTGGAACGCGGCTTGCTTCTGTTCGCCTTCACGGATGTTGATCGCAATGGTGCGGTACGGGAGCGCCAATTCTTCGAGAAGGATGCCGATCTTCAGGCCATTGCCAGTCGGCCAGTAATAAAAATCGATCATGCGTAGGCCTTGATCGACGGTGCCATTTGCGAGGCGTTGTAATTGAGAATGCGCCCGTCAGCCTCGATGCCGTAACGACCGTTGAGGGACTCCAGCGGCAAGCCATATAGATGGAAATGCAGGGTCGGTTGTTCGCCTTCGACCCGAATGCCATGCAGGTCTTCGCCGAGAAACGAGATGGAGGTGCCCGGCTGCACAATCACTTCCTTTTCCAGGTGCAAGCTGGTGAAACCGGGCTCGCGACCCTCGTCATCCCGACGGTAGACGTAGTTGATTTCCTGGCCCTCGACGGCACTGATGATCGCCCAGGTTTCATGGTTGTGAGGGATGGTGTTTTTGCCCGGTAACAGCGAGTTCAGGTACAGCGTCGGGGTATCACCGTCGTCATTGAGACGGTAGCGGAACGCGGTGCTGCCCTGCCCCGGCACGGGGGCCGGGAACTCGTCGAAATTGAACAGATCGCGGCGCTGGGCAAGGGCTTCAAGCAAGGAAACGATTTCTGCCAGCGCGGCACGGTCGACGCCCCGTTGATGGATGACACGGATTTTCTTCAGGAAATCCTCGATGACGGCGGCACGGTTAACGGTACTCATGAACAGGCTCCTCGGTATTAGACGGACAGGCTGTAGCGACTCAGGTTGCTCAACAGATACGGATCATTGGCGATGGGCGGCCGGCGTCCCGAATCACCCAGGGCGTGGCGCAAAAACGCCCGGGTACGTTCGCTGGTGGGCTGCTGGAAGATCTGCACGGCGCTGCCGTGTTCGACGATCACGCCGTTTTCCGTGAAGTAGACGATGTCGCTGATCTCTTCGGCGAAGCGCATCTCGTGGGTCACCAGCACGCAGGTCATGCCCTCTTCGGTCAACTCGCGAATCACCGTCAGCACCTCACCGACCGTTTCCGGGTCGAGGGCCGAGGTCACCTCATCAAACAGAATCAGTTCCGGACGCATCGCCAGGGCGCGGGCAATCGCCACGCGCTGCTGCTGACCGCCCGAGAGTTGGCCCGGATAAGCATCGGCCTTGTGTTCCATACGCACCTTGGCCAACAAGGCGCGGGCGTCTTTCTCGGCCTCGATCCGGTTGCGCCCCAGCACCTTGCGCGGGGCAATCACCAGGTTTTCCAACACCGACAAATGAGGGAACAGGTTGTATTGCTGGAATACAAATCCCACGCGCTTGCGCAACTCGATGCGCTGGGCTTCCTGGGCCAGGGCGTGAACCTCGGTCGTGCCCACGCGGATGGTGCCGCGCTGGGACTGCAACAGGCCGGTGATGCAGCGCAGGATGGTCGATTTGCCCGAGCCGGACGGGCCGATGATCGACACGGCCTGACCGCGATGCACATCGAGATCGATGCCTTTGAGCACCGGGTTATTACCAAACGACAGGTGCAGGTCGCGCAGGCTGATCAAGGGCTCGGCGACGGTTTCAGGAGAAGGCATAACGTCGCTCCAGGCGTTGGGTGAGTCGGGAAATCGGGTAGCAATAGGCAAAGAACAGCACCAACAGGCTCAGGTAAATCACCACGGTGAAGCCGGTCATGTTCACGGTGTTGCTGGCGATCTGAGCGGTGTCGATCACGTCATGCACGCCCACCAGTGACGCCAGCGCCGTGCCCATGGTGATCACCGCATAAAGGTTCATCCACGGCGGCAACATGCGTTTGAAGCACTGCGGCAAGATGATCGAGCGGAAAATCTGCCCGCGAGTGAACGCCAGGGAACGTGCGGCTTCCCATTGGGTGCTGGGGATCGAGGCAATGGCGCCACGGAAAATTTCCGCGACGTTGGCACTCGCCGGCAACGCCAGGCCAATCGTGACCTTGACCCAGTCCGGGAAAGCGACATAGGCGCTGCCGATGTGGATCTCGAACGGGAACACATAGGTGGTGAAATAAATCAGCACCAGCCAGGGTGCGTTACGGAAAACCTGCACCCAGATCCGAGCCGGCAAACGCAGCAGACGCAGGGGCGACAGCGCCAACGCACCGACAAACGACCCCAACACAGACCCCAGGCCGATGGCGACGAGACTGATCAGAATGTTTTGGCCGAAGCCTGCAACCAGTGCCGGCGACCATTGCAGCAAGGCCTTGAGCACCGGGCTTTGCGGGGCGATCCAGATCAGCCAGAACACGGCGAAAATCAACAGCGACAGTTTCCCGACATGCCGACGAGGCCAGGCCACCGGCGCGGTGACGGACGATTCAATGGCCATAGCCGGGCATCCTCAGGCGCGCTTCCAGGTAGCGCCCCACACAATTGACGATAAAACTCAGCAGGCCGAAAAAACTCAGAATCAGAATCATCAGTTCCAGCACGTTGTCGCTCTGGGTCCAGATCATGATCGCCGCGTAAGTGATGTCCCCCACGGCAATGGCCGAGGCCACGGTGGTCATCTTCACCAGGTCGATCAGGTTGTTGATCAGCGACGGCAAGGCGAAGCGCACCGCCAGCGGCAGTTGCACATTCCACAGCAATTGGCGGCTGCTGAACGCAAGGGAACTGGCGGCTTCCAGTGTCACGGTCGGCACCGCTTCGATGCCGGCGCGCAAGGCTTCGGCATGGAACGCGCCCTTGTGCAGCGAGATCACGATCACCACCCAGGCGAACGGCGTCAGCGGGTTCGCCGCGCCGACCGCCTGGGTCAGCAGCATGTTCAGCACCAGGAACGCGCAATACAGCTGCACCAGCGTCGGCGTGTTGCGGGTGACTTCAACGAACACCCGTGCAGGTTTAGCCAGCCAGGGTTTCCCCGAGGTCAACATTGCCGCCAACCCGACACCGGCCAGCAGGCTGCCGACGATGGTGAACAGACATAGCAGCATTGTGGTCAGCGCGCCCTGCTCCAGGGTTGCGCGTTGATAGGCGTCCAGCAGAAAGCTGTAGTTCAGGCCGAACCCGGCGGTCCAGCGGACAAATGTTTCCAGCCAATGAATCATGCATTGCCCCGCAATTGATCACAGGCATGGGCGATCCGGCGCCCCGCTTCCGCGACGCTCTCGGTCGCAGTGGCGATAGACAAGCGAAACCACGGTGACAAGCCATAAGCGCTGCCCGCCACACCGGCCACGCCCTCCTCCAGCAGATAAGCCACGACATCGGCGTCGTTTTCCAGACGCTGACCGTCCGGGCGATAGCGGCCCAACAACCCGGCGCAGCGCACAAACACGAAGAAACCGCCCCGGGGTTCGAGCACTTCAAGGCCGTCCACGTTGCGTAAGGCGCTCATCAGTAAGTCCCGTCGTTGCTGATACGCCGCGACCTGCTCCGGCAAGAAACCCAGGCCACCCTCGAAGGCGGCCAACGCTGCGGCCTGTCCCACCGAGGAAGCTCCCGAAGTGGATTGCGACTGCACGACGGCCATGGCCTGGGTCAGCACCTGCGGCCCGGCACCGAAACCGATGCGCCAGCCCGTCATGGCGTAGGTCTTGGAAACACCGCCCACCAGCAGGCAGCGCGGCTGCAAATCCGGCGCAACGTTGAGCAGGCTCTGGGCCGGCTGACCGTCAAAGCGAATATGTTCATAGAGTTCATCCAGCAGAATCAGCACCTGCGGATGACGACGCAACACCTCGGCCAACCCTTGCAGTTCAGCCATGCTGTACACCGCGCCACTGGGGTTGCCGGGTCCGTTGAGGATCAGCCAGCGAGTGCGCTCGCCAATGTGTTGCGCCAGTTGTTGCGCGGTGAGCTTGCAGCCTTGCGCCAATCCGCATTCGATAAACACCGGCTCGCCGCCATTGAAGCGCACGCTGTCCGGGAAGGACGGCCAGTACGGGGTCGGCACCAGCACTTCATCGCCGTCGTCGAGGGTCGCGGCGAAGGCATTGAAGATGATCTGTTTGGCACCGTTGGCAATCACGATGGATTCCAGCGGATAGTCCAGACGGTTTTCCTGTTGGAGCTTGCGCTGCACAGCGACCCGCAAAGCCTTCACGCCTGGCATCGGGGTGTATTTGGTGGCACCGCCAGCGATGGCGGCATAAGCGGCCTGCTTGATGTGTTCGGGCGTGTCGAAATCCGGCTCGCCGGTGGTCAGGTCGAGAATGTCGCGACCGGCATCACGCAACGCCGTGGCTTGGGACTTCGCGGCAGCATTGGCCGACAGCGAAACACGCTGAACGCGTTTGGACAGGTGAAGATTCATGACTGAGCCACCTCCAATACCTTGCCCGGATTGAGCAGGTTTTTCGGGTCCAGCGCCTGCTTGATGCGGCGCATCAGGTCCAGTTCCACCGGACTTTTGTAGCGCTTGAGCATGTCCCGTTTGCGCTGGCCGGTGCCATGTTCGGCACTGATGGAGCCGCCATGGGCATGGGCGCTGTCATGAACCAGCAAGCTGAGCGCAGCGTAGTGAGCCATATGCGCCTCAACCGTCGAGTCAAGTGGATGAGCGACGTTGTAGTGAAGGTTGCCATCGCCCAAATGGCCGAACGTGAAATGGCGGACACCGGGAAAATGCGTCTGCAACAACGCATCGGTATGAGCGACAAACGCCACGACCTGGGAAATCGGCACTGAAATGTCGTGCTTCATGTTGCGACCGGCGCGTTTTTGCGCCTCGCTCATGTTCTCCCGTAACAGCCACAGGGCTTCGCTCTGGGCCAGACTTTCGGCGATCAACGCATCGGCCAGCAACTCGCGTTCGAAGGCCTCACTCAGCACTTCTTCAAACGCTTGACGGGCATGGCTTTCGCTGTGGTTGTCGGACAGTTCCAACAGTGCAAACCAAGGCTGCCCAGCACCGAGAAAAGGTTGCGGACCTTCTGGAAATTGCTCGCGCAGCAGCGCGAGACAGTTGGCACTGAGCAGTTCGAACGCGGTGAGGCTGGCGCCGAAACCGGCGCGGGCATGGGACAGCAATTGCACCGCCTGAGCCAAAGAATCGAAGGCCAGAAGTGCCGTCGACTGCGCCTTGGGCAAAGGGAAGAGTTTCAGGGTCGCGGCGGTGATAATCCCGAGTGTGCCTTCGCTGCCGATGAAAAGGTCACGCAGGTCGTAGCCGGTGTTGTCCTTGCGCAACCCACGCAGGCCATTCCAGATTTCACCCTCGGCAGTGACCACTTCCAGACCCAGGGTCAGCTCACGGGTATTGCCATAACGCAACACGGCGGTGCCACCGGCATTGGTGCCCAGATTGCCGCCGATGGTGCAACTGCCTTCGGCGCCCAGACTCAGGGGAAACAGCCGGCCGGCGTCACGGGCAACGTCCTGCACGGTTTGTAGAATGCAGCCCGCTTCGGCGGTCAGGGTGTCGTTGTCCGTGTCCACGGCTCGTACGCGATTCATCCGGTCGAGCAGCAGCAACACGGCGCGACCGCTGGCGTCCGGGGTGGCGCCACCCATCAACCCCGTGTTGCCGCCCTGCACCACCACCGGCGTATCGCAGGCCACGCAGGAACGAACCACCGCCGCGACTTCCTCGGTATTTCCCGGGTGCACGGCGGCGATCACCTGCCCCACGTAACGGCCCTGTTTGTCGGTCAGGTACGGCGCAGCCTCTTCGCTGCTCTGCACATGGCTGGCGCCAAGCAGCTGCTGCAAGGCCACAAACAACGGCCGACTCATGGCTGCACGGCCTGCGGCGCGGCGTTACGATATTGCTCGTGCAGGTCACGCAATGCCTGTGATGGCGCCATGCCGGTGCGCTCGCCCAACGCAATCAACCAGCCACTGCGGTGCCAGTCGCGCACAATGGCGTCCAGCTTTGCCTGGATATCGTGCTCGCCTTTACGTAACCAGATCACTGAGTTGGACGGGATCAAATCTCCCGGCAGCGGGATCTCATACCCGGCCCATTCGGCATCCCTCAACAACGCATGCATGGTCGGGCTGACATGCACCGCCGCCACACAACCATTGCCACGCAGTGACAACAAGGATTCGGACTGGCTACGGAAAGCCTTGATCTGTGCGCCGTAGGTTTCCTGCAACGGTTTGATGAAGTTGCTGCCCTGGGACACGCACACAGGCTTGCCCTTGAGGTCGGCCCACTGAGTGATGCCTGCGCCCTTGCGAATCAGCGCGGCACCACCGACTTCCTCATAGGGCGTGGGCACGTAATCGAGAATCTCGCCGCGCTCTTCAGTGAACTGCATGTTGGCGATCAGGATGTCGACCTTGCCCTGCTGCAGAAACTGCACCCGGTTCGGCGCCAGTACCGAGACGGTGTTGACCTCGACGCCCAGCGCCTTGGCGATGCCCTTGGCCAGTTCCACGTTATAGCCCAGATGCTCGCCGGTCTTGGGGTCGATGGTGCCGAACGGCGGACCACTGAGAATCACCCCAACGCTGATCGCGTGACGTTGCTCGATCTTCTCCAGCGTTGCATCGGCCTGGACGAACGTGGCAACCAGCCCGGCACACCCTGCCAGGCACAACGTGGTCAGGGTTCTAGCGGAAAAAACACGATTCATGCGCAGCTACCTTGTACGACCGTCGGGCAAGCGACGGTCTGTGAGAAACGATGGGGGGGCCGGACTCAGGCACCGTTGGCCTGGAATTGCTTTTGCAATTCCACCAAGGCCGGTGACGCGGGCGTAATGCGGTTGCGGGTCTGGGCCTCGATCAACCAGCCGCTGCGGTGCAGTTCCTTGACGATGGGATCGAGTCTGGCCTGAGTGTCGATTTCTCCGCGGCGGGTCCAGATCACCGAAGGCGCCGGGTTGAGTTCCGGTGTGAGCGTGCGATAGCCCTGCCATTCGGTACTGTCGGTGATCAACGGGTTGACCAGCGTGGCGTCATGCACGGCCGCGACGCAGTTGTTGCCGCGTAGCGCCAGCAAGGACTCCGACGAACTTTTGAACGCCTTGATCTCGACACCCAGTTCAGTGAGCGGCTTGATGTAGCTGCTGCCCTGAGAAGTGCAGACGGGTTGATTCTTCAAGTCTTCCCAGCGGGTAATCTTGCTGTCCTTGAGCACCGCTGCGGTGCCGCCCACGCGATAGAACGGCGTCGGCACGAACCCGAGGATCTCGCCGCGTTCGGCCGTCCATTCCATGTTGGCAATCAGCAAATCAACTTTGCCCTGCTGCAGAAACTGCACGCGGTTGGCGGGCAATACCGGCACCAGCTCCACCTCGGCGCCCAGTTGCCGACCCAGTTCCTGCGCGAGGTCGACGTTCAAACCACGTGGCTTCTGGGTTGTCGGATCGATCCCGCCAAAGGGACCGCCGGACAGCATTACGCCGACCACCAGCACGTGACGCTGCTGGATCTTGTCCAGCGTGGAATCGGCCTGAACACCGGCACTGGTCGCCAGCGAGATCAAGGCGCCCAGCATCACAGGCAACAATCGTTTTACAGGCGTGCGCTCAAGCAACATGGTTTTACCCTTCTGGATGATCGGCGTTCCCCGACCTGATGTGTGAGCATGCTAGGTATCACGATGACGTAACGGAAATTCAAATATCTAATATCGTTATAACTTGCGCATCACCCTCGAATAAAAAACTTTGATAATTCCAGCATTCATTGACCTCTTTAGCTTTCTCGTTAAAAAACCGGCAACAACACATAAAGCCATGTAATGTTTATGTTTGCGACTTTGATGTAAAAAACAGCCTTTGGAGCTGACATGTCGACCTCACCCACGCTCGATCTCGAATTGCTGCGCACCTTCATTGCCGTGGTGGATCACCACAGTTTTGCCGAGGCCGGCGCGCAGCTGGCCCGCACGCAATCGTCGGTCACCCAACACATGCAACGCCTGGAACAACTTGTCGGGGTGAACCTGTTCGAAAAACGCGGGCGGCAAAAACAGCTCACCGAAGCGGGCCTGCAGTTACTGCGCCATGCGCGGCAGATGCTTTCGCTCAACGACGATGCCCTGAGCTCCCTGCGAGAAAGCAGCCTGAGCGGCGTGCTGCGCATCGGTTCGCCCCACGACATCGCCGACACCATCCTGCCGCCGATCCTCAGCCGCATCGCCCGCTCGGCACCGCGCTTGCGCCTGGAGATCGACGTGGGTCGCAGTCCGTTCCTGATGGACGACCTGCACCGGGGCAAGGTCGACATGGTGATTTCCACCCGCGCAGACCCGACCCTTGAAGGCTTCGCCTTGCGCACCTCGCCGGTGTGGTGGATTTGCTCGGCCCAATACATCCATACTCCGGGCGAACCCTTGCCACTGATTCTCGTCGAGGAACCGAGTATCTATCGCCGCTACGCGCTGGAGGCCCTGGAGCGCGCCAACATTCCCTGGCGCCAGGCTTACCTGGCATCGAACCTGATCGGCATCAAAGCGGCGACGCGCGCGGGACTGGGCGTCACCCCCAGAAGTATGGAAATGCTCGGCCCGGACATGCGCGTACTGGGTGAAAATGACGGATTGCCGCGACTGCCAGACGTGACCTATCACTTGTGGATTCGCCCGAACACCGTAAACCCGCTAGTGCGTCGGGCGTATGAGTTGATTAAAAGCAGTCAAGGGCACTGATGCCCCGGTTCAGCTGCCCGCACCGCCGTGGGCTTCTTCAAAGAAGTAGTCCTTCCAGCTGGCCGCCTTGTTTTTCAGTACACCTAACTCCTGCAATTTCTCGGCATAGATGAAGGTGCGCTGTGGCACGACGGTAAAGTCGATTTCGGGGTCGGCGACGATTTTCTCAACCAGCGGCAAGGCCAGCTTCGACTGTTCCACCCGGATATAGGTCTGGGCTGCTGCAGGCTTGTCGGCCTTGATTATTTTCTCGGCCTCGGCCAGCGCGTCGTAGAACGCCTTGTAGGTTTTCGGGTTTTCGTCGTGGAATTTTTCAGTGGTGTACAGCACGTTAAACGTGGCCTGCCCGCCGAGTACGTCGTAGGAGCTCAGTACCTTGTGCACGTTGGGATTCTGCAGTTCCTGGTACTGGAACGGCGGACTGGAAAAATGTGAATTGATCTCTGAACCGCCAGCAATCAGCGCCGCCGTTGCATCCGGGTGCGCAAGGCTGATCGAGATATCGTCAAATTTCTTGAAATTGTCTTTGCCGAACTGTTTGGCCGTTTCGATCTGCAGCGTGCGCGACTGGAAACCGACCCCCGCCGCCGGTACGGCGATGCGATCTTTCTCAGTGAGGTCCTTGAGGCTCTTCACATTCGGATTATTCGTCAGCAGGTAATTGGGCATCGAGCCCAGCGAAGCAATGGCCTTGACGTTCTGCTTGCCTTTTGTCCGATCCCAGATCGTGAGCATCGGCGGCACGCCGGCTGACACCACATCCAGCGCGCCGGCCAATAGTGCCTCGTTCATCGCCGTGGCACCGGAGATGCTGTTCCAGTCGACCTTGATATCGAGGCCCTGCTCCTCGCCATGCTTCTCGATGAGCTGCTGATCCCGTACCACATCCAATATCAGGTAACCGATACCAAATTGCTGGGCAATGCTGATTTTGCCTTCGGCGTGAACGCCGGAGCTCAGTAACATACCCGCCGCAGTCAGTGAGGCCGCCAACACTGTCAACGCTGAACGCTTGAAGGGAGTTGCCATGAAATCCTCAAAGTCATTGCAAGATTCAAGAAACAAGAACGATAAAAAAGCGGCCGGGGCCGCGTTTTTTTTACTCAAGCCTGAGTCCGATAATCTCAGAGCTTGGCGATCGAGACTTCTGTGGATTTGACGAAGGCAATGACCTCGCTGCCGATTTTCAGTTCGAGATCACGCACTGAACGGGTGGTAATCACCGAGGTGACAATGCCGGACGCGGTTTGCACATCGATTTCAGAAACTACTTCACCTTCCACAATCTCCTTGATAACGCCCTTGAATTGGTTCCGAACGTTGATGGCTTTGATGGTCATGTGGGCTACCTGTCTGAGAGTGGGCAAATCAGCACTCATGTGCATGCCGTCAAAGTGCACCTCTTGCCTTGATATTAAAAAGAATAAATAACGATTTATTTATTCATTAAAAGAATATCAAATTTGACGAATACCAACCCTTCCCAAACGATGACTACGCGAGGCTGGCATGTCCCCAGCGCCATCGCCATCGCCATCGCCATCGCCATCACCATCAGCTCCGAGCACGTCCGGCAATGTCCTGAATGACGCCTCAGCGCCCCAAAAACAGCCGGCACCAAAAGTCGCCTGCTCAACCAGTGTTTCCTGTTGAAGATCGCTCATGTTCCAGCGCCCCCACTGTCCGCCAACAAGTGCAGGTGCAACTGCGCGATGTGCTCTGGGCCGATGCCACAGCATCCTCCAACAATACTGGCGCCAGCCGCTACCCAGGATCTGGACCAACGCAAGTATGACTCGGGATCCAGATCGCTACGAATCTCCAGCAACGTACTATTGGCTTTGGCCTCTGTGCTGACGGGAGGAAATGCGTTGGCGTAAACCCCTAGCTCAATGCTCTGGTCGAGGCTATCAAGAACATCTCGGGCTTCGGCCAGTGCCGCTGCCATTACTTCCGGCTGACTGCAATTGAACAGCACGACTCTCGCACCCAACTCGGCCGCCACGCGTACCGCCTCGCCGACTGGCTCAGTGGAACGCAGTTGCGGTGACTCATTGACCTCATCCAGAAGCGTAAACGACACCCACAGCGGTTTGAGCTCTGCGCCCAGCGCCTCCGCTACCGCCCTGACTTCAGCCGTAGAACTCTGAGTTTCCGCTAACCAGACATCGACATGCGCCCGCAACCCAACAATAAGCTCTCGATGGATCGTGACAGAACGTTGATGATCGAACAGGTCCGGCCGATAGGATCCGAGAGCCGGCGGTAACGAGCCGGCCACGGTCACCGGCTCGGCACTCTCAGACGCCGCCTGACGAGCGAGCCGCCCAGCCCGTTCAGCCAGCACTCGCCCCTTCGCGGCAAAGCGCTCTTCACCTATATGAAAAGGCACAACCGCGTAGCTGTTGGTGGTGATTATCCGGGCACCGGCATCCACGAACGCCCTATGAGCCCGAAGCACAAACTCGGGTGCCTCGATCAGTGCGAGCGCTGACCATTCAGGCTGACGAAACGGCGCCCCGATACGTTTCAGCTCGCGCCCCATACCGCCATCGAGTAAACGCAAAGAGACTTGACTCATTGGCTTGCACTCACTTTAGGYGCCGACGCGGACAGCCATTGATCAACCTTGGCGGTGTTCGCCTGAACCCACTCTTTGGCCGCGACGTCAGCCGGCAGTTTTTCCTTTTCGATCTTCAGGATCAGCTCATTGAGCTGCGCCGGGTCGATGGCGACATTCTTCAGGAACTCGGCAATTTTCGGGGCGCGTGTCTGCAAGGCTGCGGACGCCAGGACATGAACCTTGGCATCCGGGAAGGCACAGGTAATCTGACTTTTGTTCAGCCAGTCGGGATCGACCGTCGGGCTGATGAATTTCCAGCAGCCATCGACCTTGTAAAGCGGGTCACCTTTTTTGTTGTCCTGGGCGTAGCCGTCGAATGCGGGCTCTTCCAGGCGACGCAGGTCATAGGCCGAGAAGATCCAGTCCGGGGTGTAGGCATAAAACACCACGCCACGTTGCGCCTTGTAGGCCGAGGCCAGCTTGGCATAGGTCACCGAAGCTTCCGTGGACACCGACTCGAATTTATCGGCAAACCCGTAATCCTTGGCCTTGATCTGGCCAATGTAAGTCGACTCCCAGCCCGCCGGCCCCACCAGCAACTCAGCCTTGCCGCCACCCAGTGGCTCAAACAGCTTGGCCACTTCGGGCTTTTTCAGGTCGTAGATGGATTTAACGCCGTATTTGTCCTGCAAATACCCGGGGATATAGAACCCTTGTTCGCCCGCATAAGGCTTGACGTTTGGCACCAGTGAACGGGGGCCGCCCGTGACGTACCTGGCCCAGGCAGCCGACTGGTTGGGCAGCCAGATGTCGGTCAACACATCAACCGAGCCGTCGCCTTTCGCGGCGGCACTGAACAGCACCGCGACATCCCCGGCCAGGTACGATACATCGCCGTCCAGTCGGGTTTTGATCACCTCTGCGAGGATGCTCTGAATGGCGATTGCACCTGTCCAGTTCTGCTCGCCAATGACGATCTTGTCCTTGGCCAACACGGTTGCCGGGAGAATCAGGGAGGCCAGCAGCGCGGCTGCGCCCACAGTGCGCGATAAGTGTGTCTTCATGACAAGTCTCACGTTAGTTGTGCAGGTGATCTTGCTTGCGCAAGCTCGATTGAATGATTCGGTCAGGGATCAGCGCGCACAGGACAATCGCCACGCCGGCGAGCATGCCCTCGCCACCCTTGATATTGCGCAGTGCTGTCATCACGTCATAACCCAGTCCGCCGGCGCCGATCAGCGCGGCCACAACCACCATCGACAGGCTCATGACGATCGTCTGGTTAATCCCCAGCAACAGCGAGCGGCGAGCGAGCGGCAGCTGCACCTTGATCAGGGTTTGCCAAGGGCTGGCGCCGTGCGCGACGGCGGCCTCGACAGCGTCCTTCGGTACTTCCTGAATACCCAACGAGGTCAAACGGATCATCGGCGCCAGCGCGAAAATCACCGTCGCGATCACGGCCGGGGTCTTGCCCACCGAGAAGAACGCCACGGCAGGAATCAGGTAGACAAAGGTTGGCAGCGTCTGCATGACATCCAGCAAAGGTGTGAGCAGCCGTCGTACCAGCGCCCGCTTCGCCAGCAGAATGCCGGTGGGCACACCGATGACCAGCGCAATCAGTACCGACGAACCGACCAGCGCCAGCGTAGCGATGGTTCGCTCCCAGAAGCCGAACAGGCCGATGTACAACAACGCCGCGCTGCTGGTCAGCGCCAACGCGACGCCAGCCGAACGCCAGGCCAGTAACACCAGCGCCAGCGCCGACACCGTCCAGGGCAGCCAGCCCAGCAGGTTTTCAATCCCTTCGATGACGGTGCGAACGGCAACGATCACGCCGATAAACGCCCCCTCGAACGTGACCTGAGACCAACCGATAAATTCGTCAATGCTCTGCGCTGCCAGCAGTAGCGCCTGGCGATTGGCCGGGAACTGCAGCACCGCATTCGTCGTGTCAGGCGTAATGACTCGCCAGACCACCAAGGCCTGACTGACCAGCAGTACCACCAAGGGCAGAACCCAACCCGATGCGTTTCGTCGCACGGGCGCGCGGCTCAGCGAGAACGCAGTGAAGCGGCTGGCAGCGAACACGGCGACTGCCGCCAGCACCGCAAACAACGATGAATTGGCAATGCCTTGACCCAGGACGGCCAATGCCGCGAGTTCGCTGGCAAACGTAAGCCAGAACAATCCGCCCTTACCCCGCGCCGCCAGGGCCGCCGGCCCCAGCAAAAGAGTTTGCCACCCACGCAAGCCAGGGGAAGCGGACTGCTCGCGCAGTTCACTTTCTGGAGCCTTGAAGCTAACGCTGTCCACGCTGTACAGAGGGGATGGTGTGGATGTGCAATCCCGAAAAAAGTCCGCGACTTCGGCGTCAGCGGGATGTTCAAGCAACTGTTCTGGAGTGCCCAACTGCACCAGACGGCCATGGCGCAGCACAGCTATTCGGTCTGCCA
The DNA here is from genome assembly GCF_056402055.1 of Pseudomonas sp. P4_C4. Taxonomy (NCBI): domain Bacteria; kingdom Pseudomonadati; phylum Pseudomonadota; class Gammaproteobacteria; order Pseudomonadales; family Pseudomonadaceae; genus Pseudomonas; species Pseudomonas sp. P4_C4. The sequence continues at coordinate 47,443 of NZ_JBFUID010000035.1, forward strand.
GGCGTATGGCTTCGGCCGGATCATGCGTGACTAGCAAGGTGCTGATGCCGCGCTCGCGGGCCAGTGCAAGGAAATGGCTTTGCAGATCACGGCGGATGGTTGGGTCCAGAGCACTGAAAGGCTCGTCCATCAGCAGAATTTCAGGCTCCGTCACCAAGGCCCGTGCCAGGCCGACACGTTGCTGCATGCCGCCGGAGAGCTCATGCGGATAATGCTCACCCCAACCTTCCAGCCCTACCGCCTGCAACTGCAGGGAGGCTGCCGCGTGACGAATCGACTCACGTTCGCCGCGCAACTCCAATGGAAGCGCGACGTTATCCAGCACTGTGCGGTGAGGTAACAAACCAAAATGCTGAAACACCATACCGATGCGTCGCGACCTCAAATCACGTAAAGCCTTGTGGCTCAACCCGCTGATCGCTTGACCTTCGATCAAGACTTCACCACTCGTGGGTTCGATCAAGCGGTTGATGTGACGCAACAACGTCGACTTGCCGCTTCCAGACGTCCCCATCAAGCACAAGACCTCGCCCCGACGCACCTTCAAGCTGACATTGCTCACTGCCGGTGGCGCAGAAGAACCTTTTTTTCGCAGATAAGCTTTGGTGACGTTTCGCAGCTCGAGGACAACATCATCCTCATTGGCTTGATCGTCGCAGGGTTTCGGAAGTCGTGGAGCAGACTCGGGCCGGGCAGTCGCAAAAGAGGATTGAATGATAGTCACAGGAGCTCCCGGCACACTTTCTAAGGTCTATAAAGCTAATAGATCTTAAAAAGCACAAACAAATATCTTTTTGGAATTAGCTTAAGCTGCTCCGTTCCGTCCCTTGGGTCAGACCTCGGTCCAATTGCTTGAATTTAAAATAACCAAAAAGAATTAATAAATAAAAAATCAGTATTTATAGTTATATAACTATCCGGGTACTCTTCAGTTCATCCCGTCATTTACCTTCACAGTGAAGTGCCCCATGAATCCGACAGCCAACGTCATCGACTTCGCCAGCTACCGCAAACGCAAACAGGCTCAGCAACGGGCGCGGGCCATGTGGGAAATGTACGCACGCAATGCAGGTTTGCAGGCCGCTCAGTGGGTGCAAGCCGCTAAAGCCAGCGAGACGCGTCACGCGTGAATGCGCAAGAACCCTCGCGCTTTCTGGCGAGCGCCGACGAACCCGTGCTGAATTTGAACAACCAGGAGCCGTTGGAAGAAGACCCGATCTGCGAACGGGTCGCACAGAACTTGCAACGCCTGCGGGGCAAGCGTCATCTTTCCCTTGACGCCCTGGCCCGGCAGTGTGGTGTGAGCCGGGCGATGCTGGCGCAGATCGAGTCCGGGCGCAGCGTGCCGTCCATCAAGGTGCTGTGCAAAATCGCCAAGGGCTTGAAGGTGTCGGTGGCCGCCTTTCTGGAGCATCGGGCCTTCGAAGGGGTGGCGGTGCTGGCGGCCAGCCAGAGCAAACGCCTGGTCAGTGCCAGCGGCGCCTTTGTCAGCCGCGCGCTGTTTCCGTTCGACGTGGCGCGCCAATCGGAGTTTTACGAACTGCGCCTGAGCCCGTTGGGAGTGGATCAGTCCGAAGGGCATGGCCCGGGCGTGCAGGAAAACCTGGTGGTGGCTCAGGGTGTGCTGGAGATCAGCGTCAACGACGAGCGCTACCTGCTCTCCACCGGCGACTCGATCCTGTTCTATGCGGACCAGCCCCACCGCTACCGCAACCCGGCCGACAGTGAGGCGGTGGCGTATCTAGTGGTGACTTACCCGGAACGCCTGGACTGAAAAGCAGACATTAAAAAGGTTCTTCACGGAATCCCGGGGAACACATATAACGAAATATCTGTAGGGGCTGCCGAAGGTTCGGGCCGCGTTCTGACGATCTTTTTGATCTTAATCTTCAGYAATCTCCAGATCGCAAAAGCAAGATCAAAAGATCGTCCGAACGCGGCCCGAACCTCCGGCAGCTCCTACAGGGGAACGCGTGCACCACCAAACAACGAGGTCGAGCGCTAGCTCGCCTCGCGGTGCTGTTGCGGTGCACGCCCCCTCGTGAGGCCGAGCGCAGGTTCTGCGCAGTGGGCAACCCGGCATGGATGCCGGGTTAGCCGCGCACGGCCATGGATGGCCGATCGCGGCGGGCCCTGTAGGAGCGAGCTTGCTCGCGAAAAACCTGAGAGCACCGCGGGGTGTCAGGCTCCCCGCGTCATCGTTGACCTCCATCGCGAGCAAGCTCGCTCCTACAGGCTYTTCCAAGTGACCCGCCGTMAGGGCGGAACCCTAAGTGGCCGTTACCGCAGCAATGAATATGTACACCAGGAAGAAAATGCTCGGCCGTCAGTTGCCATCGCTGGCAAGTCGGATCGCCGCACCGCAGCTTCTATAGGTATCGATGTTCCCCGGGATTCCGTGAAGAACCATTAAAAAGCCCGGCAGGGTTAACCTGCCGGGCTTTTTAATGTCTGATGCCAAGGATCAGCAGGTGCAGCACATCAGCGGCATGCCATTGCAGCTCATCATCATCGGCATGCTGCAGTCGTTCATCATTTTCATCATCAGGGCGCAGCAGCTTTTCATCATGTCCATGTCCATGCCTGCCATCGGCATGATTTTGCACATCATGCAGTCATCCATCATGGTGCACTCCATCACGCACTTCATCGATGGCATCGGCATGCCCATCATCGGCATTGGCATCATCATGTTCATCATCGGCATGGCCATGCTCGCCGGGGACATGCACATCATGCTCATGTTGCCGCAATGCATCATCATCGGCATGCCGCAGTTCATCATCATCTGCATCATTTCGGCGCTGTTCTTGAACATCGCCATGTCCATGCCAGCGGCCGGCATCATCTTGCACATCATGCCGTCGTCCATCATGTTGCAGGTCATGGTCGCCATCATCATCGGCATGCCCATCATCGGCATGTTGGTGTTCATTGGCATTTGCATCTGCATGGCGTTCATCATGGTGTTGTTCCCCGGAGGATTTGAGAGTTGGACGAAGCTGATGGAGGGGATTCTAAGGATTGGCGGATGGCCGGCAAGAGGGTGATCCAGCAGCAAAAACGGACGTCGGAGCCAGATTAATGAAGTACCAGGGGGAGTTACGACTGTTTTAGCAGCCGCTTAATTGCCATTGCAGATTTCTTTAAAGCCATCACGCCGTTTCATCGGCTTTGGATATGCAACTTAAATCTTTTTACATAACTGAAAGAAATAAACGATCTAACCAGTGTCGACTTGTTTTTCTTCTCCGCCGGGAGACGGACCAAACGCCCCCCCATCATGTAAAAACTCGAGAGACTTCAACGTTTCTTACTTCGCCGTAATCACCGACAGCCTGGTAATCCCCGCCCGTTCGATCGAAGCCATCGCCCGCGCCACTTCGCCATAATTCACCCCGTTGTCGGCTTGCAATTGCACGCGCACGTCAGAGTTTTTCGCCTTGGCGGCCTGCAGGTTGAACTCGAGCAAATCAGGCTGGATTTCGTCTTTGTTGATGAACACCTTGCCCTTGTCGTCGATGCTCACCACCAGCGGATCTTTCTGCTCCACCGGCGCCACCGCTTCGGTCTTCGGCAGGTTGATCGGAATCGAGTTGGTCAGCAGCGGCGCAGTGACGATGAACACCACCAGCAGCACCAACATGACGTCCACCAGGGGTGTGACGTTGATCTCGCTGAGCACTTCATCGCTGTCTTGTGTGGAGAATGCCATTTCAGGAGGCCTCCTTGACTTTCTGAGCGGCGACGGTGGCGCCGGACTTGCTCAATACCGGGTGCAACAGCACACGGAACGAATGCTTCTGCGCCAGGCTGTAGAAGTCGTGGGCAAAGTCGTCGAGGTCGGCGGCAGTCAGTTTCAGGCGACGCAGAAAGTAGTTGTAAACCAGCACCGCCGGTACGGCGACGGCGATGCCGACGCCAGTGGCGACCAGTGCCGCACCAATCGGCCCGGCCACGGTTTCCAGGCTCGCCGAGCCCGCCGCACTGATGCCTTTGAGCGCCGACATGATTCCCCACACAGTCCCGAACAGTCCGATAAAGGGCGACGTGCTGCCAATGCTGGCGAGGATGGCCAGGCCGCTTTCCAGCGAGCGCCGCTCACGCACGATCTGCTGACGCAAGGCGCGCTCGAGACGGTCCTGGTGGTTGATCGACTGACTGAGATCGGTGTTCTGGTTGTCGCTCACCTGAATCGCTGCATAACCGGCCAGTGCCACACGGGCTGCCGCTCCAGGCTGGTCATGGGATAGTTCGGCGGCCGAATCCAGGCTGGAAGCGGCCCAGAATTGTTTATGGAACTTGCGGTCTTGCGTCTTCAGGCGGGTGAACTGCAAACCCTTGAGCAAGGCCAGGCCCCAGGTCGCGACGGAAAAGAGGATCAGCAGCCAGATGACGGCGTGTTCGATGGATTCGAAAGGGGATGCGATCAGGTTCATGGTCAGGCTCTCCAGCAAGGCATTGGATCGGTTGTAGCGATGCGCCTTGTGTCAGGTAGCCCGCGGTGTAATTCAGAAGGGTTGAGTCACTTGATTTTGAAGTCGATCGGCACGCTGACCCAGCCGTCCTGGGCGACATCGCCCTGTTTGGCCGGCACGAAACTCCAGCGCTTTACCGCTGCCAGCGCCGCGTCATCGAGTTGATCGCGGCCACTGCTTTTCTGGATCTGGATTTCACCCGGTTTGCCGCTGGCCAATACATGTACCCGGAGCAACACCGTGCCTTCCCAGCCACGACGCATCGCCAGCGACGGATACTCCGGTGCCGGATTGCGCAAGTAAGCAGCGCTGGCCGAGGCCGGCGTCACCGGTTTCGGTGCAGGCGGTGCAGCAGGAGCTGGCGCGGCGACCGGTTGTAGTGGCGCAGGCGGCGCCGGTGGCTGCTCCACAGGTTTTGCCACGGGTTTAGGTACAGGTTTGACCACCGGTTTTGGTTTGGGGACCGGTTTGGGTGGCGGTGGTTTCACGGCCAGTTCATCTTCCACCGGCGGTGGCGGTTCGACCACCGGCTGCGGGATCGGCTCGGGCGGCGGCGGTACCACCACCGGTGGTGCCGGTTGCGAGAACTCGATGGTCATCGGTGGAATCTGCGGCGGCACCACGGGCAGTTGAGGCGCAGGTGCCTGGTTGATCCAGACAATGACCGCACCATGCAACACCAGCGCGAGCACACCCAACAAGACCACTTCGCGACGACTCAACACGCGCTTGGGCGTGCTGTGCAGCCGCGACAACGCCAGGGGTTCGCGAAAAACCCGACCGATGTCGAGAAGTTCACCGCCGGGTAGCGGGTGTCGGAACACCTCTAGGGCACTGGCGGCGCTCTGGACATTGCCCATTGATAGACTCCTGTAATTCATCAAATTGAACACGCGCCGCGACCCGGACTACCGCGCCGTCTCTGACTGCGTCACCGTCAACGGTGCCGCGGAAAACACCGCAGTGTCCGTGAGCTTCTCCACGTCGACGCGATGGGGAAAGATGTTCTTTTCCACGAACAAATCATCGACTTGCTGCAAGGCCTGGACATCCCGCGACTCGACCGGCAACAGCGACTCGTCGCCCCAGCTGCGCAGGCGTTGCGAGACATCCAGCGGTATGTCGTTGACCTTGGCGAAGACCCGGGCGTACTCGTCAGGGTTCTGCCGGGCCCACTCGAACGCCTTGGCGAAACGCTGCAGCACGTCACTGAGCGCCTTGCGCTTGAGCGGGTCGGTGAGGACTTCATCCGAGGCGGTAATGAAGGTCAGCCCGGTGTTGATGCCCTCGCCGCTGATCAGCACTCGAGCACCCTGCTGCTCGGCAAACGCCTGATAGATACCGAACGTGGCCCAGGCTTCGATCTTGCCGGCGTTGAAGGCTGCCAGGGCGTCGGTCGGCATGACGAACCCGATGTTGACGTCTTTCTCGTCGACCCCGGCATTGGCCAGCGCACGAATCAACAGGTACTGGGAAATGCTGCCTCGGGCCGAAGACACCACAACGTTTCGGCCTTTCAGATCCGCCACGCCATGAATGGCCGAATCGGCGGGTACCAGGATCGCAATCCCTCTTGATTGACTGCGCCGAACGGCGACGATGCGCAACGGTGTCCCGCCGGTGGCGGCCGCAAGCACCGGAGTATCACCGGCTGGGGCCAGATCGACGGCGCCGGCGCGCAGGGCTTCGAACAAGGGCGCCGCGCCCTGGAAGTTCGCCCACTCGACCTTGTAGTCGATGCCCTCCAGCGCGTTCGCTGCCTCGACCACGGTGCGCAAGCCTTTGGCTTGATCGCCCAGCACCAGCGTCACACCGGACAAGTCAGACTGAACAGCGGATGCCGTTTTGTTGTCGACCGTTTCACCGCAACCGCTGAGCAGCAGTGCGGCTCCCGAGAGCAACACCGCTGCAGATTTCCATACGCGTAACGACATGGCGGACCTTCCCTGATTCAAAAGACTGGAAGCGAAATCAGCCATGGGCGAAACGCCGGACCGAAGTGTTGGGTGCCCGGCGCTCAGCGACGGCAACGGCTTCCACTTCAACCCCCAACAGACCCAGCAACCGCGCGCGGATGGCCTGAAAACCTTCCTGGCCGGAGTCTCGGGCCCGGGGCAGATCGATGGTCAATTGGTCGGCGATCTTGCCATTGGCCAGCACGATGACCCGGTCAGCCAACAGGATGGCTTCATCCACATCGTGGGTCACCAGCAACACCGCCGGCGTGTGTTTACGCCACAACTCGATGATCAGCCGATGCATGCGAATCCGGGTCAACGCATCGAGTGCAGCGAACGGTTCATCCAGCAGCAACAGTTTGGGTTCGCGGACCAAACCACGGGCCAGCGCCACGCGTTGCGCTTCACCGCCGGAGAGCGTGGCCGGATAGGCTTCGAGCCGATGAGCCAGCCCCACTTCGGTCAGGGCCTGTACCGCGCGCGCCTTGGCGTCCGGGATATGCAGGCCGAGAATCACGTTCTTCCAGGCGCGCTTCCAGGGCATCAGACGAGGTTCCTGAAACACCGCCGCCCTCGCCTTCGGCACCAGCAATTGACCACTGTCGATACTGTCGAGCCCGGCCAGGCTGCGCAGCAAAGTGGTCTTGCCCGAACCGCTGGCCCCCAGCAACGCGACGAATTCGCCGGGAGCGATATCCAGATCCAGGCCATCGATGACCCGTTGCTGGCCAAACTGGCGCACCACATTGCGCAGTTGTACCGGTGCTGCCGAATGTATTGCTTTGGACGCGTCCAGAAGATCGATGCTCGACATATCAATTCCTCACAAAAGTTGGGCGCCAGGCCAGGGCGAAACGCTCCAGCGTGCGGATCAGTCCGTCGATCAACAGACCGAGGACGCTGTAAATCAGCAGGCAAATGACGATCACATCGGTGCGCATGAAATCCCGTGCATCACTGGCCAGGAAACCGATGCCGGCGGTGGTATTGATTTGTTCGACGAACACCAGCGCCAACCAGGAAATCCCCAGTGAGTAGCGCAGGCCGACAAAGAATGAGGGCAAGGAACCCGGCAGAATCACGTGCCAGATCAACTCGCGGCGGCTCAGGCCCAGGGTGTTGGCGGCCTCGATCAGTTTGGGGTCGATATTGCGAATCCCGGCGAACAGGTTCAGGTACACCGGGAACGTCGTACCGGTCACGATCAGCGCAATCTTGGTGAATTCGCCGATGCCGAACCAGAGGATAAACAGCGGTACCAGCGCCAGCGAAGGAATGGTGCGCAGCATTTGCAACGGTGAATCGAGTATCACCTCGCCGCGCTTGGACAGCCCGCTGATCAGGGCCGCAACCACACCAATACTGACGCCGATACTCAAGCCCACCAGCGCCCGTTGCAGTGACACCAGCAAGTGCTTGCCCAGTTCGCCGGACGCGATCATGGCCCAGAGTGTGCCGCCGATCTGCGAGGGCGCCGCGATGACACGCTGCGGAATCAGCCCCGCTTGCGACGCCAGTTCCCATAACAGCAACAGCGCGATCGGGCTGAGCAAACGCAGCAACACTTCAGGTGTCCGCCAGTTGCGCAGCCAATTGGGGAGCAGCCTCGACGCGCCCTGCAACTCACCTGTGTGGCGAGCAGCCTTGGTGACGGAAAACGAGCTGCTGGCGCTCGATGTATCGAAGGTCTTTTCAGTCATCAGGCTTCCTTCCTCATAAAGAACATGGCCAGAGGTGCCATGCGTCAGCTTCGGTTTTCATGCTATTCGCATAAAAAACCTCAGTGAAATTCTTTTTGGGAATAACCTAATATGATTAAAAATCAGATAGAAGACCAACCTGATAAATTGTTTGCATGATAAGTGCAGCCGCTGCGGGCTGCATGGAAGGCGCCGCTTAAAATGCGCATTACTCATACAAGACAATTTAAGTCATTCATTATTTTAATAATTAACTTAGAACCAAACGGCATTTCACAGCCACAGCCGCTACGCCTATTTTTGGCCCTACAGACCGACCCCAATGCCAGGTGGAGGCTTGAATCACACCTATTCAATGAAAAGGAACTCCCCATGACGATTGAATTCATCGGCTACATCGGCGGTCACCAATCTTCGGAAATCCACCCTCGCAGCGGTCCTGTCCTGCAGCCCGACTATGTGGAAACAGTGGCACGCGCCCATGACGAGGCCGGGTTCGACCGTGCCCTGATAGCCTTCCACTCCAACAGCCCGGACAGCACGCTGATTGCCTCGCACGCCGCCAGCGTGACGAAAAACCTCAAGTTCCTGATTGCCCATCGACCGGGTTTTGCCGCGCCGACCCTGGCCGCACGACAGTTCACCACCCTCGACGTCTTCAATGGCGGGCGCACCGCCGTCCACATCATCACCGGCGGCGATGATCGCGAACTGCGCGCCGATGGCAGCCACATCGACAAGGACGAGCGCTACGCGCGCACTGATGAATACCTCAGTGTGTTGCGCCAGGAATGGACCAGCGAAAAGCCTTTCGACCATGAGGGCAAGTATTACCAGGTCGAGGGTGCGCACTCCGCTGTGAAGTCACCGCAACTGCCGCACATTCCGTTGTATTTCGGCGGTTCATCGACGGCGGCCATCGAAGTCGCGGGCAAGCATGCGGACGTGTATGCGCTGTGGGGCGAAACCTACGAACAAGTGCGCGACGTGGTGAAGCAAGTGCGCGCCGAGGCCGCCAAACACGGTCGCAGCATTCGCTTCAGTTTGTCGCTGCGCCCGATTCTGGCAGACACCGAGGACCAGGCCTGGGAACGCGCCGAGCGCATCCTGCAACAGGCCACCGCGCTGGCCGAACAGAACGGATTTGTGCGCCGCGAACCACCCAACGAGGGCTCTCGCCGACTGCTCGCCGCTGCCGCCCAAGGCGCACGCCTGGACAAGCGACTGTGGACCGGCATCGCCGGGCTGCTGGGCGCACAAGGCAACTCGACCTCACTGGTCGGCACTCCAGAACAAGTGGCCGAAGCCTTGCTCGACTACTACGACCTGGGCATCACCACGTTCCTCATTCGTGGCTTCGATCCGCTTGAAGACGCCATCGACTACGGCAAGCGCCTGATCCCGCTGACCCGCAAACTGGTGGCAGAGCGTGAGCGGCAAAACGCAGAAAAAGTCGCTTAACCGCGATGAATAACCAATGTGGGAGCGAGCTTGCTCGCGATGAGGCCGGCACTTCCAACATCTACTTCGCCTGACACACCGCTATCGCGATCAGGCTCGCTCCTACAAGGTTATTGGGCGTTTCCAGGATTTGTGTCCGGCTGCAATCCCCTGTGGGAGCGAGCCTGCTCGCGATGAGGCCGGCACATCCGACATCTACTTCGCCTGACACACCGATATCGCGAGCAAGCTCGCTCCCACATTTGCTCCGGGTGTCCACAAGGGCTGTGTTCACCACGGAGTACTGTGGGAGAGGCTCAGTTTTTGTAGTCGCTGTCGCTACGCTCCAACTGACGGATCAGTGCATCCCAGTGCCGCGCCACGCCCGGTCCTTCACCGCTCTTGAACACCTCAGCCTGTTTCTCGACCTTGGCCACCACTTCGGCTGGCGGGAAGATCAACTCGACGTTACCAGCAGCCTGCGCCGCGATCTGGATATTGCAGGCCCGCTCCAGTCCGTGCAGCTGTTGAAACGCATGCTCGACGCTGATGCCCGCAGTGAGCAAGCCGTGATTGCGCAGGATCAACACATTTTTATCACCGAGATCCGCCACCAGACGCTCGCGCTCGTCCAGATCCAGCGCGACGCCTTCGTAACCGTGATAAGCCACCCGCCCGGAAAAACCGATCGAATGCTGGGAGATCGGCAACAACCCGTCGCGCTGCGCGGACACCGCAATGCCGTCGCGCGTATGGGTATGCAGGACTGCTTGCAGGTCCGGACGTGCCGCGTGAATCGCACTGTGAATCACATRACCGGCAGGGTTGATGCCAAGCCCGGTGGGGTCGTCGACGATGGTGCCGTCGATGTCCACCTTGACCAGATTCGAGGCGCTGATTTCGTCGAACAACAACCCGAAGGCATTGATCAGGAAATGTTCGTCCGGCCCCGGCACCCGCGCGGAAAAATGCGTGTAGATGTGGTCGGTCCACTTGAACAGGGCCGCCAGCCGATAGGCCGCAGCCAGTTTTACACGCACTTCCCATTCTTCGGGACTGACCCGTTGGCGAACATTTTTCGAGACGCTGGATAACGGACTGACGCTACTCATGGCAAAACTTCCTGGATGGCCTTAAGGATCTCCAGCCAGCCTATGGGAAGGCAAAAAATAATAAAAAGCACATTTTAATCTAAGCTAATTATTATTTTTTTTTATTATATTCCTGCCCGAGCATCACGCTGCACGCTTGATCTTCTGCAGCGATCCGGCGACCAGTTTGCCAAAGGCATCGACCGGCCCTTGCAGATTGCCCAGGAAATGCGGATAGATCAGCCACAGGTCCATCACCGGCTTGAAGTCCTTGAGCGGCATCACCGCCAACTGTTCGAAATGCGTGCTGCGTTCCAGCAACGGACGCGGCACCAACCCCAGCCCCATGCCGTCGGCGACCAGGCCCAGTTGCAGTTCGGTGCCGAAGGTTTCCAGATTGACACTCAGGGCCAGCCCCTGGTCCGACAAGGTTCGTTGCAGACCGGCACGGAAACCGCAGCCATCGGGATTGAGAATCCAGCCATTCTGGTAAACGTCGGCGAGCTTGCACGGACGCTTGGGCAATTGGGACTTGGCGCACACCACCACCAGTTCCATCTTGCCAATCGACTCGCCGACAATGTTGTCCGGGAAAATCTTGCCGGCCGGGAACAGCGCCGCCGCTGCGTCCAGTTCACCTCGCTCGATCTTTGCAACCAATTGACTACCCCAGCCCGTGGCCACCTGAGCGCGCAGCTCGGGGTATTCGATGCGCAGATGCTTGAGCGCATCGAGCAGCACCACATCGCCAATGGTTTGCGGAACGCCCAGGCGTAACAACCCGGTGGGCGGTGCGTCGGTGGCCACCAGCTCGCGCAGCGCATCCATTTCCCGCAGGATCAAACGGCACTGTTCATACACCCGCGTACCGATCAGCGTGGGCTTGAGCGGTTTGGTGTTGCGATCGAACAACTCCACACCCAACGCCTGCTCGAAGTTCTGCACGCGCCGCGTGATGGCCGGTTGAGTCAGTTGCAGCGACTCGGCGGCATGGCTGATGGACTGGCAACGAATCACTTCGACAAAGGCGTCGATATCATCAATTTTCATTTGGCCCGCACATAGAGAACAGTCAATAAGATGTCTGAAAAGCATAGTTCCATTGTCGAAAGAAGGATAGCCCGCCCCCACGCCGGGCGATCGATCAATAGCGTATGGCGCTATGCGAAAGGGTTATAAATTCCTTTCAGCTATAACCTAATCATTAAACAATCGCATATTGATATAAAACATTATGCTTAAATCAAAGGGTCAACTTTCACAACGAACGATGGAATCGCCATGACCCAGGCCCGACACCCGGAGAGACTCAGAGCATTCATAGGCGCCTTGGCGGAATTGATCGACAGTAACCCTCGCGAGGGTGATCTGTTGCATCGTGGCGGCAAACTACTCGGTCAATTGGTCAGTCATGATGACTGGCTGCCGGAAGATTTCGCCCGACCAGACCCCGAGCGCTATCAACAATACCTGCTGCATGTCGATTCACGGCAGCGGTTCAGTATCGTCAGTTTTGTCTGGGGGCCGGGGCAAAGCACACCGATCCATGACCATCGGGTCTGGGGGCTGATTGGCATGTTGCGCGGCGCGGAGTATTCGCAAGGTTTCCAGCGCAACAGCGACGGTGCCTTGATCACCGACGGTAGCCGCGTGCAACTGCGGCCGGGCCAGGTTGAAGCGGTGTCGCCAAAAATCGGGGACATTCACCAGGTCAGCAACGCCTTTGATGATCAGGTCTCGATCAGCATCCATGTCTACGGTGCCAACATCGGGGCCGTGCCCCGCGCGGTGTACCAGGCCGACGGCAGCGAGAAGCTGTTCATCTCCGGTTATTCCAACGCCTTTCTCCCCAATATCTGGGATCTGTCCAAAGAGAGCCAAGCCCTATGAGCACTGCACTCACCCGCTCCTACGCTGAAATACGCCAGGCCCTGCTGAACCGAGAAGAACTGGCGCTGGTGGATGTGCGCGAAGAAGCGCCCTTCGCCGAATCACACCCGCTGTTCGCGGCCAACATTCCATTGTCGAAACTTGAGCTTGAGGTGTACTCGCGAATTCCAAGGCGCGATACCCAGGTGACCGTCTACGACAATGGTGAAGGGCTGGCGAGCATCGCCGCTCAGCGTCTGCAAGACTTGGGCTACATCAACGTCAGCCTGCTCGAAGGTGGGCTGGACGGTTGGCGCCGCGCCGGTGGCGAGTTGTTCATCGACGTCAATGTGCCGAGCAAAGCCTTCGGCGAACTGGTGGAAAGCCAGCGGCACACGCCCTCCCTGGCGGCGGAAGAAGTCCAGGCACTGCTCGACAGCGAGGCCGACGTGGTGGTGCTCGATGCCCGGCGTTTCGATGAATACCAGACCATGAGCATTCCGACCGGTATCAGCGTACCAGGGGCCGAGCTGGTGCTGCGCGCCCGGGAACTGGCACCGGACCCGGCCACGCGCATCATCGTTAACTGCGCCGGCCGCACCCGCAGCATTATCGGCACTCAATCATTGATCAACTCCGGCATCGCCAACCCGGTTTCGGCCTTGCGCAACGGCACCATCGGCTGGACCCTGGCTGGACAGAAACTGCAGCACGGTCAGTCGCGCCAATTCGCGCCGACCAGCGAAGAGCATCGGCAAATTGCTGCCCGCGATGCCCGTCGCGTCGCCGACAAAGCCCGGGTAGGCCGCGCCACCCTGGCAGACTTGCAACGCTGGCAACAGGAGCCGACCCGCAGCACCTACCTGTTCGACGTGCGCCCCCCGGAAGAATTCGAAGCCGGTCACCTGCCCGCCGCCCGCTCGACACCCGGCGGCCAGTTGGTACAGGAAACCGACCACTTCGCCAGCGTACGCGGTGCGCGCCTGGTGCTGGTCGATGACGATGGCGTGCGCGCCAACATGTCGGCTTCGTGGCTTGCACAACTGGGTTGGCAAGTGCATGTGCTCGATGACGTGCAACCTGCGCACTTCAGCGAAAAAGGAGCATGGCAGGCGCCCGTTCCCGCGCCACCACAGGCCGAGGAAATCAGCCCCGAGACCCTGACCGAATGGCTGACCCATGGCGACATTGTCTTACTGGATTTCACTAGCAGCGCCAACTACGTCAAACGCCATATCCCCGGTGCGTGGTGGGCCTTGCGCGGGCAACTGCGCGAAGCGTTGGCCAAGGTGCCGCCAGCAGAACGCTACGTGCTGACCTGCGGCAGCAGTCAGCTGGCTCGCCTGGCGGTGGCTGAGGTCGAGGCATTGACGGGCAAAGCGGTGTTTCTGCTCAAAGGTGGCACGGCCAGCTGGATCGCCGCGCAACTGCCCCTGGAGGAAGGCGAAACCCGCCTGGCCTCACCGCGTATCGACCGCTATCGCCGTCCTTATGAAGGCACCGACAACCCGCGCGAAGCGATGCAGGCCTACCTGGACTGGGAGTTCGGACTGGTAGACCAGTTGGCCCGGGACGGCACCCATGGATTTTTCGTGATCTGAAGCGCCCCTCGCTTCCTGTGTCCTGTGCAAGGCACAGGAAGCTCTCCTGCTCTACACCTTCCCTTCTTTATTCAAGGCTCGCCTGCGGAATCACGGCCGCATAAAGTATGCATCTCGCATATTATATCTAAACATAATCACTTATTTTTATAATTAACATATAACCAAAAAGAATTTCACACCATTTTTTTATAGGAATAGTGTTAACACCAGACCGACCCCTTCTCCAGGCGGAGGTACCCAATTTAGCAAGATCCACCTGGAGTACGCCGCATGAGCCTTACCCTGCCCTTCAAACGATTGTTGATCGCCGGCGCCCTCACCTTCTGTGCGACCACCCACGCCGCCGACCTTCAGCCATTGCTGGTGGCCAATCAGAAATCCACGGTCAAAGTGCTGCTGGAAGTCTCCGGCGAGCTGAAGAACGTGCCCTACGACATCCAGTTCTCCGAGTTTCCAGCCGCCGCGCCCCTCGGTGAAGCATTGAACGCCGGGGCCGTGGACATCGGTGCCTTGGGCGATGCGCCCTACGTGTTCGCTCTCGGAGCCGGAGCGCCGATCAAGGTGGTCAGCATCGTGCACGCCGAGGGTCGCTACACCACGGCCATCCTCGCGCCCAAGGATTCACCGCTCAACACCGCCAGCGATCTCAAGGGCAAGCGAATCGTCACCACCCGCGGCTCCATCGGCCACTTCCTGGCGATCAAAGCCTTGCGCAATGCCGGCCTGAGCACCCACGACGTGCAGTTCATCTACCTGCTGCCGAGCGAGTCGCGAATCCTGCTGGATAACGGCAGCGCGGACGCCTGGTCGACGTGGGACCCCTACACCACCATTTCCACCACCCAAAGCCAGGCCAAGGTGCTGGTCAGCGGCGAAACCTTGCTGACCAATCATTTGTACTTCGCCGCCACCAGCCAGGCCATCGCCGGCAAACGCCAGCAACTGGACGATTTCGTCGCCCGGGTCGATCGCGCCTACCGCTGGACCAACGCCCATCCCGAGGAATATGCCGCCGCCCAGGCGCGCGTCACCGGCTTGCCGCTGGACGTGCACATCGCCGTGGCAAAGGCCACGCACATGCAACCGGTGCAGATTGACGACCAGGTCATCGGCGGCCTGCAAACCACCGCCGACATCTACCAGGAAGAAGGAATTCTCGGCAAACACATCGACGTTTCCCAAGGTTTCGACAAGAGCTTCAACGCCAGGCGCGCCCCACTCAACCAGGCATCCCGCTAACGATGCGACGGATAAAGGAGTAACACCATGAGCAAACAACGCCAACTGAAACTCGGTGCAATGGTCCATGGCGTCGGTCACGGATGGGGCGAATGGCGCCACCCGCAGGCCCAGCCCAACGCCAGCGTAAACTTTGGTTTCTACAAGCAGCAGACGCATCTGGCCGAGGCGGCCAAGTTCGATTTCGTGTTCATCGCCGACAGCCTGCACATCCACGAGAAATCCAGCCCGCATTACCTCAACCGCTTCGAGCCGTTGACCATTCTCTCGGCCCTGGCGGCCACCACGCACAACATCGGGCTGGTAGCGACCGTCACCGTCAGCTACACCGAACCGTTCCAGGTCGCCCGCCAATTTGCCTCGCTGGACCACATCAGCGGCGGCCGCGCAGGCTGGAACGTGGTGACGTCCTGGCTCAGCGGCACTGCCGATAACTTCGGCAAGACCGAACACCCGCCTCATGCCGTTCGCTACCGCATCGCCAAAGAGCATGTGAATGTGGTCAAGGGCCTGTGGGACTCCTGGGAAGACGATGCGTTCGCCTACAACAAGCAAAGCGGCGAGTTCTTTACCCCCGGCAAGCTGCATGCCCTTGAGCACAAAGGGGAATTTTTCTCGGTAAAAGGCCCGCTCAACATTTCCCGTTCCCGGCAAGGCCAACCGGTGATTTTCCAGGCTGGCACCTCTGAGGCCGGGCGCAATTTCGCCGCGGAAAACTCCGACGCGATTTTCGTCAGCCAGGAAGGCTTCGATGATGCGCACGCCTACTATCAGGACCTGAAAAAACGCGCTGCCGATTTCGGACGCGACCCACAGAAACTGTCGATCCTGCCGGGCATCCGCCCGATCGTTGGCCGCGATGAAGCCGAAGTGGAAAGCCGCTATCAGCAAGCCGTGGAGCTGGTGACGATCGAGGACGCAATCGTCGCCCTCGGCCGGCCCTTCAATGACCACGATTTCAGTCAGTACCCACTGGATGCGCCGTTCCCCGAGCTGGGCGATCTGGGGTCCAACAGCCAGAAAGGCGGATCGGACCGGATCAAGCAACTTGCTCGGGACGAAGGCCTGACCTTGCGTGAAGTCGCCCTGCGCTTCTCAAGGCCACGGCGCGACTTCGTCGGTACTCCCGAGCAGGTTGCCGACGCGATTCAGAAATGGTTCGAGGAAGGGGCGGCAGACGGTTTCATCATCAACTCGTTGTTACCGGACGGCCTGCAGTACTTCACCGAACTGGTCGTGCCGGTCCTGCAACAGCGCGGCCTGTTTCGCGACGAGTACAGCGGCAGCACCCTGCGCGACAACTTCGGTCTGCAAGTGCCTGCCAACCGTCACGCGCAAAACGCCCTCAAGACCCGGGAAGAAAGTGAGGCACTGGCATGAGCGAATCCCTCAACCTGTCGCCGGGGCAAGCCTGCGTCCAACTCGCCATCTGACAAGAGCCTGACCATGACGAAAAAGATCACACAGGGACAGTTCAATCGTCGCGGCTTTCTCACGGCCAGCTCGATCGCCCTCGGTGCGTTGGGGTTGTCCTCACTGGGACTGGCCTCTCGAGCGTTCGCCCAAACGACCAGCCTCTCGGACTTGACCCTGGGCGTCGCCACCTATCGCGGCCAGGATTCGTACTTCACCGATGACGCCGGCACCTCCACGCGCCCGTATAAAGTCGATTACGCGGAATTTGCCGGTGGCAACCTGATCGTCGAGGCACTGGCGTCGGGCAGCCTGGACATTGGTTCAATGAGTGAGATCCCGCCGATCTTCTCGATCCAGAGTCACCGTCAACCGAGACTGATCGCGGTGCTGCAAGGCGACGTGAACAACCAGGTGTTCCTGATTCCCAAGGACTCGACCATCGAATCGGTCGGGCAGTTACGCGGCAAGCGGGTTGGCTACGTGCGCTCCACCACCTCGCACTACTTCCTGATCAAGGCATTGAAGGAACAGGGCCTGACCATGAAGGACATCACCGCGGTGGCGCTCACGCCTCAGGACGGTTTTTCCGCTTTTCAGAGCGGACAGCTCGATGCCTGGGTGATCTACGGCGTGTTCATCCAATTGGCGAAGTTCCGCAGTGGCGCCCGCGTACTGAAAACCGCGCTGGGGTATTTGTCCGGCAACTACCTGATCGCCGCACGCCCTGCCGCGCTGGAAGACCCACTGCGCAAGCAGGCCATTCAGGACTACCTGCAGCGACAAGCGCGCACCCTGGAGTGGATCAACAACAACCCCGAACCCTGGGCCACCAAATCGGCGCAGCTGTTGGGTGTCGATAAAACCGTGTTCCTCGACATGTACAACAACCGCAGCCAGGCCTCGAGAATCATCGAAGTGAACGATCAGGCCATCGCCTCGCAGCAGGAAGTGGCAGACCTGTTTTTCGACGCGGGTGTGTTGAGTGAACGGCTCGATGTCAGCCCACTTTGGGACCGTCAGTTCAAGCTGCTTGCGCTATGAGCCGGCTCTCACCCTTTTTGATCGAGTGAAATCACCATGAGTCTTTCTTCCCAACACCCGCCCGTGCTGCGCTCGGTCGAAGTAGCCAATTTCGAGGCCTTGCTTGAGGGCATCAGCGAACAGCTGAGCGCCACTGCCCATGTTTATGACGAGAGCGGCGCCTTCCCCCATGACAACTTCAAGCTGTTGCATGAGCACGACCTGGTTGCGTTGACCGTGCCCAAAGCCCTGGGCGGTGGCGGCGCGAACCTGGCACAGGCGCGCAAAGCCATCAGTGCAATCGCCAAAGGCGAGCCTTCGACGGCGTTGATCCTGGTGATGCAGTACCTCCAGCACTCGCGCCTGCAAGACAATCGAAACTGGCCCGAAGCGTTGCGTCTGCAAGTGGCGCATGACGCCATCCAGAAGGGTGCGCTGATCAACGCCTTGCGGGTCGAGCCCGATCTCGGCACCCCCGCGCGCGGCGGTCTGCCGGCGACCGTCGCAAGACGCACTTCCGCAGGCTGGCGGATCAGCGGGCGAAAAACCTACTCCACCGGCAGCCATGGCCTGACCTGGTTCAGCGTCTGGGCGCGCAGCAGTGATGAGGACCCGCTGGTCGGTGCCTGGCTGGTGCACAAGGACACGCCGGGCATCAGCATCATCGAGGACTGGGATCATCTGGGCATGCGCGCCACTTGCAGCCATGAGGTGGTATTCGACAACGTACTGGTGCCGCTGGATCACGCGGTCAGCGTCAGCCGCTGGAGCGCGCCGCAACCCGAACTCGATGGCGATGGTTTGCTGTGGATGTCGGTGTTGCTGTCATCGGTCTACGACGGCGTTGCCCAGGCCGCCCGCGACTGGTTGGTGCAATGGCTGGAAACCCGAGCGCCGTCCAACCTCGGCGCAGCGTTGTCGACCCTGCCGCGCTTTCAGGAAACCGTCGGCCACATAGACACTTTGTTGTTCGCCAACCGCAGTTTGCTCGATGCCGCCGCCGAGGGCCACACGCCGGCCAACAACGCGGCACAGCTGAAATACCTGGTGACCGGCAATGCGATTCGTGCCGTCGAGCTGGCCATTGAGGCGTCCGGCAATCCGGGCCTGTCACGTAATAATCCGCTGCAACGGCATTACCGCGACGTGCTGTGCAGCCGCGTCCACACCCCGCAAAACGACGCCATTCTGCAAGGCGTCGGCAAAGCCGTATTCGCCCGGCGCCAGCCCCCATCCCAGTCCAAGGAACACCCATGAGCCAGCTTGTCATCGCCAGCCAACTGGATGAGGACTTCAATGAAGTGATCCGCCAGCGTCTCAGTCAAACCCATCCCGAGGCCCGCGTCATCGGCGTGCCAGCCGGGGTGCCCAGCGACCTGCCGGCGGAAGTCGGCATCCTGCTGGCGCGGCCAATCAATGTGCGTGGCTATCAGGCCCCGGACACACCGCCACCGGGCTGGCCCTATGGACTGCAATGGATTCAAGTGGTGTCGTCGGGCATCGACTTCTACCCGCAATGGCTGTTCAACGGCCCGCCGGTGAGCACCTCGCGGGGCAGCGCCGCCGATAACATCGCCGAGTTCGCCCTGGCCGCAATTTTCGCCGCGGCCAAGCGTCTGCCGGATATCTGGGTGCATGATTCGCAATGGAATTTCACGGCGCTGACCCCGCTCAAGGGCACCACGCTGGGGATTCTCGGCTTTGGCGCCATTGGCCGCAGCCTGGCGACCAAGGCCCACGCCCTGGGCATCAAGGTACTGGCACTGCGTCAGAGTCAGACACCGTTCGAGGTTGAAGGCGTCGAAGCGGCGCGGGACATCCATGAGCTGTTTGCGCGTTCCGATCATCTGGTGCTGGCCGCACCGTTGACCGACGCCACTCGGCATATCGTAGATAGTGCGGTGCTCGCCAGCGCCAAACCTGGCTTGCACCTGATCAACATCGCCCGTGGTGGCCTGCTCGACCATCAAGCGTTGCTGGAAGCGCTCGACACCGGACGCATCGGCCTGGCGTCGCTGGACGTCACCGAACCCGAACCCTTGCCCGACGGTCACCCGCTCTACGTCCATCCGCGGGTGCGCCTGTCACCCCATACCTCGGCGATTTCCAGCAACAGCCGCCATGAAATCGCCGACAGTTTCCTGGGCAATCTCGAGCGGTTTCTCAATGGTCTGGCGTTGGAGAATCAGGCGAACGTGCAACGCGGGTATTGAGTTTCTACCGAACTGACGTCATCGCGGGCAAGCCACGCTCCCACAGGTTTTGCAT
>NZ_JBFUID010000036.1:0-67215 GCF_056402055.1 Pseudomonas sp. P4_C4
CTGTAGGAGCTGCCGAAGGCTCGGGCCGCGTTCGGACGATCTTTTTTGTATTGTCTATGCTTACCTCTGACACAGGGTGACGAGGAATTTATGGACGATCCAGCCGACAACAACAAACCGCCCACTTTCTGGCAGATGCTGCAGAGCGTCATGGCGGCGGCGTTCGGAGTACAGAGCGGGAAGAACCGGGCGCGCGACTTCACTCACGGCAAGCCGAGTCATTTCGTGATTCTGGGCATTCTGTTCACGGCAGTGTTCGCGTTGACACTGTTTGGCATCGTCAAACTGGTGTTGCACCTGGCGGGTATCTGAACCGACTCAGTGCATCAGGGCTTGCAGGCCGAACGGGTAGCGCCAGGACGTCGGTCGCCCCTTGGCCGAGAGTTTCTGGAAATCCACACCGTAATCCTGAGTTGAGCTCAAAGCCAGCAATCGCTTGGCTTGTGCGTGATCGATCAGCTGCAACAACGGAATCTGCCGGTCGCGCCCACCGTACTGGCTGACATCCACCCCCTGGTCGTAGTCATGCAGTTGCACCAGCGCCCAACCACCCAGAGTGAAGTGGCCGCCCAACAGCACACTCAACCGCCCATCCAACAGCGCCTGTAACGCGGCCGGTGAATTGTTGATGGCGCTGAACAGCACGTCCTTGCCGGGCTGGCCTCCGGTTTCGGCATAAGCCTGCATGGCGCCAAAGGCCATTTCATCGTTGGCCGACCAGACCAGCGACGTTTGCGGATAACGCTTGAACAATAACCTGGCCTGTTCATAGGCGCGCTCGCGGGTCCAGCTGCCATAGACCAACTGGCGCAACCGCACTTCAGGGTGTTCGGCCAATGCCCGCATCATGCCCTTCTCACGCTGTTGCGCGGCTGGCGTGTTCTTCAGGCCGGAAAAGGCCACCAGATCAATGGCCTGACCGGGCGCGACCGGGCGATGCAGGCGAATCAGCTGCTTGAGCATCAAGTAGCCGCCCTCCTCATTGTTGGGCACCAGGCTGCCCAACCAGTCGGAATACTTGTCCGGCTGAGCGCCGAGCAAGCGCACCTGGTCTGCGGTCAGGCCGTTGTTGACCAGAAACAGCTTCACACCGCTGCCTTGAGCCAGACGCAGGATTTCGGGCGCAACGTACAGTTCGTTGACGAACACCAGATAGTCCGGTCGATTCGGCCCTTGCAGGGCTTCGCGGGCCTGTTTGAGTGTGGTTTCAGCGTTTCGCTCGGAATACTGGATGTGCAAATCCATGCCAAGGTCCTTGGCCGCGGCCTGCATGAATTGCGAGTAACTGACCCAGAACGTCTCTTGGGTGGTCCCTGGATTGAGGAACAATACGGACGCCGCCTGGACACACGGTGCCCAGACCGTAGCCAGCGCCAGCACGGCACCACAGAAAAGTTTTAACATCGATCGTCCGAGCCCCCGCAAATTCGCCGCGGATTATATCCAGCGAACCTCCGTAAAACGGCGATTTTTCCGGTTTTTGTCAGACAATCGTCGGAACCGGGCCCGGACGGGGTCGTTTACTGATGGCTGACCCAGAAAACCGCCGTCCCCACGACCAGAATGATCAGGAACAAAATTGCCCAGGCATCAACGGTGCTATCGCTTTTCCGTGCTTTGGTTGGGTTGCTCATTGCATCGCCTCTTGTCGGTTTTATCGGTGATTGCATAAAGACTCGAGCAGAGTAAAGACGACGATTGCCCGCACCACAAACAGGGGCTTTGCAACAAAGATTCTCATTAGGCGATTTGGTTCTTTACATATGCTCAAACATCACTTTTACGCATAACTGCAAACTGGTATCTTGCCCCGGCTCCGTTGGGAGTGCGCGGCCGTGCGCGCAGAATTGCCGAGGTTTCATCGGACGCCAGCAAGCCAAAAAACGCCGCTGTTTCCGACCGGCCCAAGCCTGAGAACAGGACTTATATGTACGTATACGACGAATACGATCAGCGGATCATCGAGGACCGCGTCAAGCAGTTCCGTGATCAGACCCGACGCTATCTGGCAGGCGAGCTGAGCGAAGAAGAATTCCGCCCCCTGCGCCTGCAAAATGGCCTTTATATCCAGCGCTTCGCGCCGATGTTGCGAGTCGCCGTGCCTTACGGCCAACTGACTTCGCGCCAAGTGCGAATGATGGCCAAAATTGCCCGCGACTACGACAAGGGCTATGCCCACATCAGTACCCGGCAGAACGTGCAGTTCAACTGGCCGGCCGTGGAAGACATTCCGGACATCCTGGCTGAACTGGCGACCGTGCAGATGCATGCGATCCAGACCAGTGGCAATTGCCTGCGCAACGTCACCACCGACCAGTTCGCCGGTGTGGCCTTCGATGAGCTGACCGACCCGCGCCCATGGTGCGAGATCGTCCGCCAGTGGACCACGTTCCACCCGGAATTCGCTTATCTACCGCGCAAGTTCAAGATCGCCGTCAACGGTTCTACCTCCGACCGCGCCGCCATCGAAGTCCACGACATTGGCCTTGAACCGGTGCACAACGCCGCCGGCGAACTGGGTTTCCGCGTGCTGGTCGGTGGTGGCCTGGGCCGTACGCCGGTCGTGGGCGCGTTCATCAATGAATTCCTGCCGTGGCAAGACCTGTTGAGCTACCTCGACGCCATCCTGCGGGTCTACAACCGCTATGGCCGTCGCGACAACAAGTACAAGGCGCGGATCAAGATTCTGGTGAAAGCGCTGACGCCTGAAGTCTTCGCGCAAAAAGTCGATGCGGAAATGGAACACCTGCGCGGTGGCCAGACCACATTGACCGAAGCCGAAGTGCAACGCGTCGCCAAACATTTCGTCGACCCGGACTACAAGGCGCTGGACAACCAGACCGCCGCCCTGGCCGAGCTCGACCAGCAGCATCCGGGCTTTGCCCGCTGGCGCGTGCGCAATACCCTGGCCCACAAGAAGCCGGGCTACGTGGCCGTGACCTTGTCCCTCAAGCCTACCGGCGTTGCACCGGGCGACATCACCGACAAACAGCTCGACGCAGTGGCCGACCTGGCCGACCGTTACAGCTTCGGTCAACTGCGCACCTCTCACGAGCAGAACATCATCCTGGCCGACGTCGAGCAGGACAAGCTGTTCACCCTGTGGGGCGAATTGCGCGAGCAAGGTTTCGCCACGCCGAACATCGGTTTGCTGACCGACATCATCTGCTGTCCGGGCGGCGACTTCTGCTCCCTGGCCAACGCCAAGTCAATCCCGATCGCCGAGTCGATCCAGCGCCGCTTCGACGACCTGGATTACCTGTTCGACATCGGCGAGCTGGACCTGAACATCTCCGGTTGCATGAACGCCTGTGGTCACCACCACGTCGGCCACATCGGGATTCTCGGGGTGGACAAGAAAGGCGAGGAGTTCTACCAGGTTTCCCTCGGCGGCAGCGCCAGCCGTGACGCCAGCCTGGGCAAGATCCTCGGCCCGTCCTTTGCCCAGGAAGCCATGCCTGACGTGATCGAAAAGCTGATCGACGTGTACATCGAACAACGTACCGAAGACGAACGCTTCATCGACACCTATCAGCGTATTGGCATCGACCTCTTCAAGGAGCGTGTCTATGCAGCGAATAATTAAGAACAACGAGGTCGTCGACGAGACCTGGCACCTGCTGCCCAAGGATTTCAACATCGACGAGATCAGCAACTGTGACGACCTCATCGTGCCGTTGCAGCTGTGGCGCGAACACAGTCGTATGCTCCTGGCCCGCGACGGCGGCCTGGGCATCTGGCTGGACGCCGATGAAGAAGCCGAGGAAATCGGCGAAGACGTGGCTCAGTTCCAGGTCATTGCCCTGAACTTCCCGGCATTCACCGACGGCCGCAACTACTCCAACGCCCGCCTGCTGCGTGACCGTTACGGTTTCAAGGGCGAATTGCGGGCCATTGGCGACGTGCTGCGTGACCAGTTGTTCTACATGCATCGCTGTGGTTTCGACGCGTTCGCCATTCGCGCCGACAAAGACCCGCACGAAGCCCTTGAAGGCCTCAAGGACTTCTCGGTGACCTACCAGGCCGCTACCGACGAACCGCTGCCGCTGTTCCGTCGTCGTTGATGTCCAGGCCTTGAACCCTTTACGGGGTTCAAGGCCATCCTCTAGGCCTGTTCGGTAATCACCGGAAACGGCCGCCCCATCGTTACCCAATCGCGGTAAAGCCTGGCCCGATCTTCCAGCGAGGTGAAAATTCCCAGCGGATTTTCAGCATCGATCGCTGCGCCTTCGACAAACCGGTTCAGCCAGCCCCACAACTCGTCCGACGCCTGCGCCTCGCTCAACAGTCGCCAGACTCTCGCTTGCAATACCAGATAGTCGACCTGAAAGTCCGCCGTCAGACTGAGCCCGTCGATGACCCTCATGAAATGACCGCCTGACGGTTTGACCGCCAATTGCTGCCATATCGTTCGCCTGGCTTGCCGCAGTGCTTCGTCACCCTCCCGCAACCACGCAACCGGATTGCCATAGTCGGCTCCTGGCGTACTCAACCACAGGTTGATCCCGGTGCGTTGCCGATGATCGACCAAGCGCCGCAACGTGTCCTCGTCCGTCAACGGGTTGCCCCAGAGTTTCACCCGATCCCGGGCGACGGCCTGGCTCAGCACCGCTGGCGGAACCCGGGTGATTCGGTTATCGCTCAGGTCCAGCATCATCAGGTAGGGCTCGTCCCGAATTCCGATCGGGCATCTACTGATCCCTGTACTCCTCAGGTTCACCTGGCGCAGTTCGTTCATCCCTAACAACACAGGCGGAACACCCAAGGGGTTTCCACTTAAATCCAGTGATTGCAAGTTGATCAAGTCACACAATTGCGACGCCGTGTTCTCCCTGAATTGCAGAAACGTGGCTTTCAGATTCAGCGTCGTGAGATGGCGCATTCGCGCAATCGCCGGCGGCAGAACACCACCCTCAAGTTCTCCTATTGCATCAGGCAGCCGCAGATCGACTCTTTCCAGATTCAAGACGCGCAGATTGGGGAAAGAATCAAGGAAGCCGTTCAAGCTCTCACGTTCAATCAAATGGAATCCGCGCATCGACAATTCGATCACCTCGTTGAACCTAATGCTCATGACCGGCAAGCGGTGGTAGTCCTCGAAGTCCAGATCCAGTTTGTATCCCGTTAACGTCTCCCCGGAATAAAGACGATTGGCCTGCGGCGGGCACTTTCGCAAGATTGACACCAACTCGTCAGCCAGTTCCATCCGGGTCGCGCGCTCGTACTCCATCGTGTGCTGCAGCAGCGCGACGTTATGCGCCGCGATTTGCGCATGATTCATGCCCGCGGCGTCCTCGTCGTCAGCGGCCAGAAAGTCGATGTCCATGTCATCGAGATCCTGCAGGGCCTGGTCGATCCACCCCGTCAAATCCGTACTCAATTGCTCAAATTGTTGCTTCAATCCATCGAGTTGCGACTGAACGCTTTCTCCGGCCTGTTGCAGCCATTCATCGGCCTGCGCGTTGCCGAAGTCAGGATAGAGGTCCCTGACTTGCAACCTCAGCATTTCGTGGGTCAACGCTGCGGCCAGCGGGGTGGTTGGGAAGCCGCCGCCCCTCAAGCCTTGCATTTCGAAGGGTAGCCCCCCGTCCATTCTGCCCAGACCCAGGCCGAACTCGGAGCGTGATAGCGCACGGTCACGGAGATTGAGCTTCAGCTCGTTGGCCGGGTTCAGCGACTGCAACTGCAGCGCCGCACGCTCGTCCTCGGACAATGCACCGATGACAGCCCCGTAAAAATCTGTTTGCAAGAGGGTTTGGGTGGGTACGTCGAAGTATTGATAATGGTTGCCGACTTTGATCAAGCGTCGACAATAAGCGGCATTGAGGGAACCGCAACGATCCAGCACCCGGCCTTGCGACGAGCCATCGAGCACCTCGACTCGCAGGTTTTTCGGCCATCCGGGCAGGTTCCTCAGTGAGTGCAAAGCCAGCGTGTCCGAATCGGAATGGGCCACCGACCGCAGATAAAGGCCTTCGTAAGCACGAGTGAGGCGCACATGCCGCTGGTACTGGCGGGCTTTGCTATCCAATTGCCTGAATAGTTCCCTGGCCTGGATCTCATCCGGCGTCGCCGTCAGTTCTACTCCATAGCGATCAAGCATCTGCTCCACCGCATTTTTCGGCAGCCCGGGATATTGCTGTTGAAACAATCGGACCCATTCATGCTTCGAATTCTGAAGTGCCTGATAACGACTGTTGAACAACTCCACTCGCCTGGCCTGCAACGCCTCGTGCAAATCACTGCCTTCGACCGCAGTTGCCGCGTCAGCCTGGGTTTTATCGATGACTTGCGCGACGTCCTGATCGATCCTGAACCGGCTGATGGTGTCGGCCAACACGGGAGCAGGTCGACGACCGGCCTGGATCATCCGCAGCATGTCGTCATCGACGTCGCTGACCTTGCCGATCTGCATCAGGACCTCATCGCTGAAAGCGTCCACCGGGGCGCCTATCCCTCGCAGCAGGCTCAGACGACTCGGTATCCGCGTGATCGGTTCCGAGGCAGCGATAGGAGCGGACGGATCACCAGCCGGTCTGCCGCCGGGTTGCACATCGGGCTCGCCAGTCTCGTGCTCGGTCCTGGTCAGCGCGGCGACCTCGGCGCCGTCGCGTTCTAACGAGGCGACAGCCCCGACCAGCGGCAATGCATTGAGCAAGCCGAACACAGTTCGCGTCACGCCTTCGGAACGCTCACTGGCTGTTTGCCCCTCGACTGCCTCATCCAGACCGTAACCGGCATCAATAAGCCCGGCCAGCACCAACAATCCCTCACCTCCAGGCACAAACAACGCCAGTGGCCCGAACCGGTTGATCCATTGCACAATCGGCTCGACGAAAGCACTCAGATTGTCACGGTTGACCTGAGCATCGTCGCGGATGGTCTTGACGCTATCCTGGGCGACTTGCTTCATGGATTTCACCAACTGCGCAAAAGGGTCGGTTGCGCTGGGTGAGCGATCAAACTCGATGTAGTCGCCCGGATCCCAATGGCCATCATCGTTGAAGAACCCGGCATTCTTCGTCAGCCTGTGCATTTTGGGATAAATCGCCATGCCCTCCAGCGCGGTCAGTACACCCGCATGAAAGGTGCCGTCCTCTCGATCCTCTTCGGTGAAGTGAGCCGCCAATGCATGTTTCGTATCGGCGCCCCTGCCCTGAGCCACGATCCATTGGCGCAACTGTCGACTGTCGGTGAATTCGTGCAATGGCGAAGAATTGCCGGGGATGTACAGCAACACCCTGGAACCTGATCGCTCTTGAAAGCACCAGATATCCGTCGCTGTATAACGGTACAGTTTCAACCGACTCGCCTCGACACCCGGAGGCATTTTTGTCGGCGCTTGCAATTGCTGGATCGTCAGCGCTTCCCAGGTCTGCGTGGCGGGCAACCCGGCGGCTTGCATGGCAAGTTCCAGCCCCTTTCGAGACAGGCACCGTTCTTGATATTGCAGCCGGGCCGCCATGACGAAAGCGACCTTGACCGATGTCCTCAGGGCATAAGGACCGGGAGCAGCGATGACCGCGTCCGACGGCCAGGCCTGATCGAGATAAGCCTGGTATCGATCAGAAAGAAACAACCCCCAGACCCACAGCTTGAAATCGGCAGGCCGTAGATTGATTTGCGTGTGCGGGCCATAGGATTGCGGAACCGTTGCGCGGTAAATGCCTTCATAGGTGTCGTGGTTACCGCTGCCCACATAAGCAAACTCATCGACCTTCTCGACAATGCGCACCGACGGCCCGATGTCGGGCGGTGTGTACAGACCAAACACCGTTTCGCCGAAGCGCCCGTCGCCCACCGTCTGATAATTGCCAAGCAGGGCCTGGATCAGGGTGCGGGAACTCCCCACCTGCCCCTGATGGATACCGTTCTCTGGAGGATGCCCATGGTAGTTATAGTCGAGTGTTACCAGCAGGGCTGCCTGCGGATCAATGTCGGCTCCCCACTTTTCCTTGATCAAGCGCTCGCCAAACTGAGCGGGAGTTTGCGGTAGTGCGGTCTCCACCGCGGCCTTCAGTTCGTTGTGCATCAGGACATTGGGTGTTGGGGCACCGCCATGGGCGTGATTATTCATGTGCATTCCATTGCAAACTATTGGGAATCACCAGAATAACCAGCGGCGACTCAGGCGTAAGTCGGAATGCTCGGCTGATCAGTTAGGACGTTTCGCGGCGGCCACAGGAAAATGACAAACCTGAAATTCCGGGCGAAAAAAACCGCGAAAAATCCGCGGTTTGATCTTGTTGCAGACGCCCGCTAAAGGCTTACCAGAAGCGTTGCTGGGTCAAACGGCTCCACCAGCTCAGCAGCACGCGATCGACCGAGCCGCTGGCGGCCATGCCAATGCGCTCTGGCAGGCTTTTGCGTTCGGTGTAATGCAAGTGATAGAGCTCGGACTTGCTGGCGCGCTCGGCGAGGTATTCATCGCTGGTCTTGAGTTCGTCGACCAGGTGCTTGTCCAGCGCCGCGACGCCGAGCCAGATTTCGCCGGTGGCCACTTCATCGATCGCCAGCTGCGGGCGATAGCGCGACACGAAGTTCTTGAACAGTTGATGGGTAATGTCCAGATCCTGCTGGAACTTCTCCCGCCCCTTCTCGGTGTTTTCGCCAAACACGGTCAGGGTGCGCTTGTATTCACCGGCGGTCAGCACTTCGAAATCGATGTCGTGCTTTTTCAGCAGGCGATTGACGTTGGGCAACTGCGCCACCACGCCAATCGAGCCGAGGATCGCGAAGGGTGCGCTGATGATCTTCTGGCCGATGCACGCCATCATGTAGCCGCCGCTGGCCGCGACCTTGTCGATGCACACGGTCAAGGGCACGCCGGCTTCGCGGATGCGTGCCAGTTGCGAAGAAGCCAGGCCGTAGCTGTGAACCATGCCGCCGCCGCTTTCCAGGCGCAGCACCACTTCGTCCTTCGGTGTGGCGAGGGTCAGCAAGGCCGTGATTTCGTGGCGCAGGCTTTCGGTGGCCGAAGCCTTGATATCGCCGTTGAAATCCAGCACGAACACCCGGGGTTTGGCCTCGGTTTTTTTCTTCTGTTTCTTGTCGGTTTTAGCCTGCGTCTTGCGCAGGGCCTTGAGCTGGTCCTTGTCGAGCAAGGTTTGCTCCAGGCGCTCGCGCAGCCCTTTGTAGAAATCATTGAGCTTGCTGACCTGCAACTGGCCGGACGACTTGCGCCGTCCCTTGCTGCGCAAGGCCGCAAAACTGGCCAGGACCACCAGAATGGCGATCACCAGGGTCACGGTCTTGGCCAGAAAAATGGCGTACTCGGAAAAAAACTCCACGGGGACTCCTCAAACGATGCGCGGCTCGAACGCGCGCGGGATACCTCCAGCATACCCATGCGCCGACCTTGCGACCAGCCGTGAAACCTCTGGCAGCAGGCCTGTAACGGGCATTTCAAACAAGCGTATGTTTTTTAATTGACAGTACACCGCCATCCTCATAACCTCGCCAAACCTTCAACGCACCGGGATGACGCGGACGTGGGCAGCATCTATTTGATTCGACATGGCCAGGCCTCTTTTGGTGCGGACGACTACGACGTCCTGTCGCCGACCGGCATTCGACAGGCTGAAATCCTTGGCCGGCACCTGGCCGAACTCGGCATCAGCTTCGACCGCTGCCTGGCGGGCGACCTGCGCCGCCAGCAACACACGGCCAACAGCGCGCTGGAACAATTCGCCGCGGTGGGCCTGCCGGTGCCGCTCCTGGAAACCGACTGCGCCTTCAACGAGTTCGACGCCGATGCGGTGATCCGCGCGCTGTTGCCGGCCATGCTGCCGGACGAACCCGAAGCCCTGGACATCCTGCGCAATGCCGCGCAAAACCGTGGTGAGTTCCAGCGTATCTTCGCCCTGATCATCGAACGCTGGCTCGCCGGCACCTTTGACACCCCGGGCCTGGAAAGCTGGCTGGGCTTTGTCGAGCGGGTCCAGGCCGGCTTGCACCGCATCCTCGACCAGGCCGACAACACCCAGAAAATCGCCGTGTTCACGTCCGGTGGCACCATTACTGCCCTGCTCCACCTGATTACGCAAATGCCTGCCCGACAGGCCTTTGAATTGAACTGGCAAATCGTCAACACCTCGCTCAACCAGCTTAAGTTTCGTGGTCGCGAGGTGGCCCTGGCTTCCTTCAACATTCATGCGCACCTGCAACTGTTGAAGGCCCCGGAACTCATCACGTTTCGCTGAGTCCGGACTATTGTGACCCTGGCTGTAATCACCCAGCTCTTATTACCCAAGAAAGGATCGAACCATGACCTCCGTAGCAGACGCCGTACAAGCAATGAAAGCCAAGTTCAACCCAGCCGCTGCTGCCGGTCTGGACCTGGTCTTCGGTTTCCGCATCGACGACTCCAAGAACTTCTCGCTGATCGTCAAGGACCAGACCTGCGAACTGCAGGAAGGCGAGAACCCGGACGCCCAGGTGACCCTGGTGATGGACGGCGAAACCCTGGAAGGCATCGTCGACGGTTCGACTGACGGCATGCAAGCGTTCATGGGCGGCAAACTGCGCGCTGAAGGCGACATGATGCTGGCGATGAAACTGTCTGAACTGTTCCCGTCGTAAGCACCTGGCTCCCGAGCTTCGGGAGCGTGCAAGGCCGCAAACGAATCCCGCCCTTAGTGGCGGGATTCGTCGTTTTTGCCCCCTCGCCACAGGTTCGGTGGTGCTCTTACAATGTCGGCAATCTCCACACCGGCCACCCCATGGACATCGACCTCGCCCGCACCTTCCTCGAAATCGTTCGCCACGGCAGCCTGGCCGCGGCTGCCGAGAAGCTCCATGTCACCCAGACCGCGATCACCGCGCGGGTGCAGAAACTCGAAAGCCAACTGGGCAGTACCCTGTTCGTGCGCAACCGCGCCGGAGCCCGCCTGACACCCAATGGCGAAGCGTTCGTGGTGTACGCCAATCAACTGGTGCAAACCTGGGAAGCCGCGCGGCGTGATTTGCCATTGCCCGAGGGCTATCGCGATGTGCTGCACATCGGTGGCGAAGTGAGCCTGTGCAACCCGCTGATGCTCGGTTGGGCCGGCGAAATCCGTAAAAACATCCCCAGCCACGCCTTGCGCATGGAAATCCGTGACGGTGAAAACCTGCTGCGTCAACTGGAGTTGGGCGTTCTGGATGCCGCGCTGGTGTATCAGCCCGAGTATTGGCCGCGTTTGCAGGTTGAGCAGATTCTCGAAGAAAAACTGATTCTCGTGCGCCTGGCCGGCAAGCCAGATCCTTACGTGTACATCGATTGGGGCGCTGACTTCCGACGCCAGCACGACGCCGCCCTGCCGGAAAAAGCCAAGGCGGCGCTGAGCTTCAATCTTGGCCCGCTGGGCCTGCAGTACCTTCTCGAAAACGGCGGCAGCGGCTACTTTCGCACCCGCGTCGTGCAAAGTTATCTGGATAGCGGCGCCCTGGAACGGGTGCCCAAGGCGCCGGAATTCAACTACCCGACCTATCTGGTCTATTCGCGCGATCGTGACTCGCCGACACTGCAACGGGCCTTCGACCTGCTGCGCGAGGTTATCGATTCCGACGAAGACTGGTCGCAACGCTGGGACCCGCTGACTTGAGACCGGTTTGCACCGGATCATGGCCGTTGTGGCCTCAAGGTTCGGCCCGTCAATTCACCGGGATCGGCTAATCTGAAAGAGATAACAAAAACGACAGGTGATTGCAGTGAGGCAGACCACCGAAGGATTCCGCAGCCGTTACCGCGCCGACATTCATCCGCTCTACAACCCTTGGCTGCACGGCGCTTTTGTCCTGTTGTTCGGGGCGCTGGCGATCAGCGCTTTCTGGAGCACCGTACATCAGGTGCGGCCAACAGAATGGCTGGCGGTGCCCGTCACGCTGCTGCTGTTCAACCTCGGCGTGTACAGGGTGCATCGCCACCTGGGTCATCATAGAAAGGGCTTCGCCCGGCTGTTTTATGCCCGCCACGCCGGCGACCACCACAGCTTTTTCACCCCCGGCCACATGACCTACGACAGCGCCCGCGACTGGCGGGTGATACTGTTTCCGGCATGGCTGATCGTGCTGCACACCCTCGCCGTCGCCCTGCCACTCTGGTGGCTGCTCAAGCACATCAATACCAACGTCGCCGGATTGGTCGGCGGCCTTCTTGTCCTCGGTTACCTGACTTACGAAGTGTTTCATGCCTGCGAGCATCTGCCGTCGCACAACCGGATCACACGATTGCCGTGGATCCGCCAGATGCGCCGGTTGCACGAACTGCATCACCGCCGCGAACTGATGCAGGAGCGTAATTTCAACATCGTTTTCCCGCTGATGGACTACCTGTTCGGCACCCTCTACTGGGAACCGGAACCTGTGCCGCTCAACCCGACGAGAACGCCCATGACCCGCATGCAGCATCAGGTTGTCATTGCCGGAAACCCGATCAATGTACTGGCCTACGCCAGCACCGTGACCCTTTGGCCGCAATGGCATCCGTCGTCGCTGCATATCGATGGGCCGAAAGGCCCGTTGCATGCTGGCGCACGTTTCGAAGAGGACATCCGCGCTGGTGGCCGCGACGGGCACTTGCGCTGGGAGGTAGCGGAGTACTTGCCCGGACGGCGCTGGAGCGCCCGGGCCCAGGGTGATCATGGCCTGTCGCTGGTGGTGACCTATGAATGCGATGCCGAGGGCAACGACACGCGTTTCGTCCGGACCCTGGAGTATCAATTCAGCGGTCTGGCGATGCGGATTGCCAACCGGTTGTTGCTCAAGCGGCGCATCGATCGGGAATCGGCGGCGTCGATGCTGGCGTTGCGCGACATGGCGCAGAAGTATCTGGCGGCGACGGGGGTCGGCGCGTGAGCAGAACCTTCAAATGTCTGTTGCTGGCCATCGTCGTCATCGGCGCCTTCCTGCTGCTGATGCCGACCAAAGTGCGACCGGTGGCCTGGACGCCACAACCTGCGCCGTCCCTCACCAGCGGAATCTACGCCGACAATCAGCGGCTCAAGGGGGTGGAACGCGTCGGTGCCGCCGACATCGACGGGCCGGAAGCCTTGTTGCTGGAAAACGACACGCTCATCACCGGCCTGCACGACGGTCGCCTGATCCGCACGAGCCTGGATGGCAAGACCACCAAAGTCCTGACCGATACCGGTGGCCGGCCACTGGGCCTGGCCCGGCATCCCAATGGTCTGCTGGTGATCGCCGATGCCGTCAAAGGTTTGTTGTCCCTCGACGCCCAGGGGCGTCTGGTGGCCTTGACCACAGAGGCCGGCGGCGTTCCCTTCGGTTTTACCGACGATGTGGCCATCGATAAACCCGGTCACTACGCTTATTTCAGCGATGCTTCGAGCCGCTTTGGTTATGGCCACGACGGTGAGGCCGTGCTCGAACACGGCGGCGACGGTCGACTGCTGCGTTACGACTTCCAGACCGGCAAAACGTCGGTTGTGCTGGATAAGCTGGAGTTTGCCAACGGCGTGACCCTGGGGCCGGACGATGCCTATGTACTGGTCAATGAAACCGGGGCCTACCGCATCAGCCGTTATTGGCTCAGCGGTCCGAAGGCCGGCACCCATGACCTGTTCATCGACAACCTGCCGGGGCTGCCGGACAATCTGTCGTTCAATGGTCACGACCGGTTCTGGGTGGCACTGTATGCCCCCCGAAACGCCTTGCTCGATGGCACGGCTGCACATCCGTTCGTGCGCAAGATGATCGTGCGGGCCATGACTGTCTTGCCCAAACCCGTGGAAAGTCGCGGGTTTGCCCTGGGTCTGGACCTTGAGGGCAAAGTGATTGCCAACCTGCAGGACGGCAGCAGCGACAACTACTCACCGATCACCACAGTGCGCGAGTATGGGGATTGGTTGTATTTCGGTTCGCTGAAAGCGCAGAACATGGTGCGTTTGCCGTTGAGCAAGGCATTGCAATGAGCAGTCCCCCCTTCCTGAATTCACCGAAGTCCCCCTGTAGGAGCGAGCCTGCTCGCGATCGCGGACGGGCAGTCACCAGTGGTGTTGACTGTGCTGACGTCTTCGCAAGCAGGCTCGCTCCCACAGGGACAGCGTTCACTCGGTGTCCGAGTCGACACCTTCATCTTCCGGACATTCATCAATGCCCGGCTCTTCCTCGGGATTGACCGTGGTGTGTTCGGGGCTCAGCGGTTCGGGATGAGTGGGTATAGGGTCGTAGGCACCCTGTTGTTCACTGGGATATTCGGGCTGGGTCATGAGGCACCTCGTTGAGAGCCGTAACATTGGTCTCTGAGCATTCGAGGTGCCGGTTCTGGTTGCCGTTCCAACTTTCCGGCCACCGCTCGTCGGTGGCAGCACGCTGGGTCAGGATGTCGAGCCCAGTTGCTTGACGATCTTGTCCTTGACCAGCAGGCGAGCCTCCTTGAGTTTCCTTACGGTGTCATCGTTGGACTTGGCCTCCTCTGCTTTCACCACTTCGGCATCCGCCTGGGAATACTTGTTAAGCAGTGAATCCAGTAACGGATCCTTGGTGCGTTTCTGCTGGACTTCTTCCTTTGAGCGTTTCAGATCCTGATAAAGGTCATGGGGCACCGGCATGGAACACCTCCGTTTGTTGATCGGCAGCGAAACGCGATCAATTGCGTTCACCAACTATCAGAATGGCCTCGGTTAGCCCGTTCTGTCGACCACCTGTCAGACCAGCGGCGTCCGTTCGTCGTCCTGTCGCACAGGCGATAAAACCTTTGCCTGCACCCGCGCCTCCACTGGTTTCAGCCGTTAAGCACCGTGCGCACCATTTGCCTGAGTGCTTCGGGATTGTAGGGTTTGCTCAGCAGGTGGGTGTCGGGGCTGAGCTGGTGATTACGCGAGATGATGTCGCGGGTATGCCCCGAGGTGAACAGCACGGCCACCGGTGGTTCCTGCACTTTCGCCCAGGCCGCCAGGTCCGAACTCTTGATCAGGCCGGGCATGACCACGTCGGTGAATATCAGGTCCACCGCCAGCCCTTCCAGCAACATTTGCATGGCGACGTCACCGTTGGTGGCCGTGAGGACCTGATAACCCTCTTCGCGCAACAACTCCACCGCCGATACCCGCACCGCCTCATTGTCTTCGACCACCAGAATACGCTCGTGGCCACCCCGTTGCGGCACGTCGGGGTTCGGTGTTTCGCTGGGTGCCGAGCGCAAGGTGCGCGGGAAATACAGCTGCACCCGGGTGCCCTGCCCGACGGCGCTGGCAATTTCGATATGACCGCCACTCTGTTTGACGAAACCAAACACCATACTCAAGCCCAATCCGGTGCCCTGACCGTCGGCCTTGGTGGTGAAGAATGGCTCGAACGCCTGGGCCAGCACCTGCGGCGGCATGCCGACGCCGGTGTCCGCCACGGACACCCGTACATAGTCCCCGGCAGCAATGCCCTTGCCGGCGCAAAATTGGCGACCCAGGACGATGTTGTCCGCGCAAAGATCAATGGTCCCCTCACCCTGCATGGCGTCCCGGGCATTGATCGCCAGGTTGAGAATGGCGTTTTCCAGTTGATTGCGATCGACAAACACATTCCAGGAATCCTCAGGCGCTGCCATGTGCACCTGAAGGGTTTCACCCAAGGCACGTTGCAACAGCTCCGCCAGGCCATCGAAAATCTGCCGCAACGTGAAGACCGCAGGCGACAACGGTTGGCGACGGGCGAATGCAAGCAATTGCGAGGACAGCTTGGCACCGCGCTCGACCGCGGCAATCGACGCCGAGACCCGGCGTTGCACATTGGGGTTATTCGGCTCATGGCGTGCCAACAGGTGCAGGTTGCCAGCGATCACTTGCAACAGGTTGTTGAAGTCATGGGCCACACCGCCGGTGAGGCCACCGATGGCTTCGAGTTTCTGTGACTGGCGCAGTTGTTCTTCCGCCGCCAGCCGCGCCTCGACCTCATCGGCCACCCGCTGCTCCAGGTTGCGGGTGAACTTGAGCAGGGATTCTTCGGCGGTCTTGCGTTCGTGAATATCGATCAGCACACCAGGGAAACGAAATGCCTCGCCTTGCTCATCGAATTCACAGCAACCGCTGGCGAGCACCCAGAAGTAACTGCCGTCGGGACGCCGGATCCGGTACTCGACGTTGTAGGGTTCGCCCGTCTCGACCGACAGTGTGACCCGTTCCTGGACCCAGCTGCGGTCGTCCGGATGGATCCGCCCTTCGACGATCTCCTGTGACAGATTGCCCAAGTCTTGCCCGGGTGGATAAGAGAACGTGCGAGCGAATCGCTCATCACCCGACAACACGTTGGTCTTGATGTCCCAGACAAAGGAACCGAGCAAGGCACCGGCGTTCAATGCCAGGCGCACCCGCTCGTTATCCGCACGATAAGCGTCTTCAGCCACTTGTCGCCGGTGCTCGGATATCACCCGCTCCGTGGTTTCCACCACCATGGACATGACCCCGGCCGGACGTCCGTCATCATCAGCCACCGGGCTGTAGTAGAGGTCCATCCAGACATGTTCCGGAACCCCGTCACGCAGCAGCACCAGTTCTTTGTTGCGATAGGACAAGGTGCCGCCCGCCAGGCAGGTGTCGACTACGTGGCGATTGAATTCGGCGACTTCTGGCCAACCCAGCTCCACCGTAGACCCCAGCAGGTACGGATGACGCCCACCGGCAAACTTGGAGTAAGCATCGTTATAGATCATGTACCCGGGCTGCCCCCAGAGCATCACCATCGGCAGCGAGGACGCGAGCATCAACTGCACCGCGCTGCTCAGGCTCCTGGACCATGAATCGAGTGGGCCAAGTTCGGTCAGGCTCCAGTCGAACGCACGAATGCGCCCGGCCATTTCGCCGTTCCACCCGGAACACCCGTGGCTATCCTCGAGAAACTGCATGGTTTGACTCTATCCCGGTAAGTTGCACCCGTTTGTTTCGAGCATCCTGCACACTATTCGTTTCATAGAGGTATAGCTGATTCTCGCGGGCCTTTGCAGAACCCTTGTAGGAGTGAGCCGGCTCCGGGCGGCGTTCCGACGATAGCGGTGCGTCAGACGACATCCATGTCGACTGTACCGTTGTTATCGTCGGAACGCCGCCCGGACCTGGCTCGCTCCTACAGTTTGGTGTTCAGAGGGGTCTACACCTCAATCAGGTGCTTTAGCGGGTTGTAACTGCTTTTCAGGGTTGCCGCGACATCCAGAATGGCCTTCTCGATGCCATTCAAGTGCATGCAGGTCAGCTCGATGGCCGCGCTCTGGTTGCCCGCCTCGATGTACTCGATCAGCCGCAGGTGTTCGTCGTCGCGGCAGGCCTCGTGACTGTCGTCATCCAGTGCGGCGGCATACAGCGACGCCCGGGAAATCAGCTTTTGGAACCAGTCGAGCAACACCGGGTTGTTCAGGCTGCGGGCCAGCTTGATGTGGAACTCGCCGAGCAGGTGAATCAGCCGTTCGTGATCACCGCTCTGATGCGCTTCATCTTCCAGCAGCAAATGATCGCGCAGGTCCTGGGTCACCGCTGTATCACGCCGACGGCACAGTTCGCTGACGATACCGATCTCGATCAAACGCCGGGTTTCGAACAACGAGCGGATCTCTTCGTCACTCGGCAACGACACCGATGCACCTTTATTGGGCTCGGTGGTGACCAGTCCATCGGCCTCCAATTGCTTGAGCGCGGCCCGAACGGACGTGCGGCTGACATTGAAAAGCTCGGCCAGTGAGGCTTCGCCGAGTTTCATGCCCGGACGCAACGAGCGTTTGCTGATCGCCTCGTAAACCCCTTGGTAGACGCGGTCGACCGTGGTTTCCAGTTTCTTTTCCGTCATTCATCAACTCCTCGCGCCCTGTGCAACCAACCCTGGCGAGTGAACAGCCTTTGAAAAAGGGGCTTGCACGGGCAGATTAATCCGGGTATTTCTAAATTGCATCCAGATTTTGCATACAATAATTAGAGGAATGCACCATAATGGGTCATCCAACAGCAATCGAAGTGCGAAACGTCTCAAAGCGATATTCCGACGATCCGGGGCTGGCACCCGCCCTCGATAACGTCTCGGTCGACATTGCCGACAACGAATTCTTCACCCTGCTCGGCCCCTCCGGCTGCGGCAAAACCACCTTGCTGCGCACCATTGCCGGCTTCGAGCACGTCAGCGACGGTGTGATTCGCCTCGCGGGCGAGCCGGTCAACGATTTGCCGCCGTTCAAGCGTCGGGTCAACACGGTGTTCCAGAGTTACGCGCTGTTTCCGCACATGAGTGTTGCGCAGAATATCGCCTTCGGCCTCGAGATGCAGGGCCTTGATCGCAAGCTGATTGCGCAGCGTGTCGAGGAAATGCTCGCGCTGGTGCAAATGCAGCACCTGGCCAGGCGCAAACCGGCCGAACTGTCCGGCGGGCAACAGCAACGGGTGGCTCTGGCCCGGGCCCTGGCACCGAAACCCAAAGTGCTGTTGCTGGATGAACCGCTGTCGGCCCTGGACCTCAAGCTGCGCAAGGAAATGCAGGTCGAACTCAAGCGTGTGCAGAAAGAAGCCGGGATCACCTTTATTTTCGTCACCCACGATCAGGAAGAGGCGCTGACCCTGTCCGATCGCATTGCCGTGATGTCCGCCGGCAAGATCCTGCAAATCGGCACGCCCAACGAGATCTACGAACGGCCGCAACACCAGTTCGTCGCGCAATTCATCGGCGACATCAACTTCCTCCCCGGCCACATCAAGCGCGGCCAGCAGAACGAAAAGCTCTTCGTGCCCAACGGCATGCCCGTGGAAATCCCCTGCCTGGCCCAGGGCTTTGACGGCAGCAAGGTGCAACTGGCGTTCCGCCCCGAGCGTTCGCAACTGGTCGAGCCGACGCAGCCCCATCACCTGCGCGGCGTGATCGAAGCCGTGCTGTATGTCGGCACGGCCACGCTCTACCAATGCCGCCTGAACAACGACATCAAGGTCATGCTGCGCGAGAACAACGAAGGCCTGAACCACGGCCGGGTGGTGGGTGATCGCGTCGCGGTCAACCTGCCGCCACACGCCTGCCTGTTGATGGAGGCCTGAGATGAGCGTCAGCAGCACTTCTCCAGCCCTCAACCGTGCGCTGCTGCTCAGCCCGGTGCTCCTGACCCTGCTGGCCCTGATCGCCATTCCGCTGGGCATCATGGGCTACATCAGCCTGTTGCCACGCAACGTCTATGGTGGCGTCGACTGGCAGGCCAACTGGCAATTGCAAAGTTACGTTCAGCTGTTTTTCCAGGAAGGTTTCGACGGTGAACTGGAACTGAACTGGGTCTACGCCCAGGCACTGATCCGCTCGGTGTTTCAGGCCGGTGGCACCACGGTCCTGTGTTTCCTGTTCGGCTTCCCGGTGGCGCTGTGGATGTCGAGCCTGACGCCCCGCCGACGCAACCTGATGGTGTTGCTGATCACCATCCCGTTCTGGACCAACCTGCTGATCCGCAACTATGCGTGGCTGATCATCCTGCGCGAACACGGCTGGATTGCCCAGAGCCTCAACGCGCTGTTGCCGCAAGCCGGGGGCATCACCCTGCTCTACAACGACTTCGCGGTCAGCGTCGGCCTGGTCTACAGCTTCCTGCCGTTCATGATCCTGCCGATCTACTCGACCCTGGAAAAACTCGACTGGCGCCTGGTGGAAGCCGCCTACGACCTGGGTGCCAACCGCTGGCACGCGTTGCGCCGGATCATCCTGCCGCTGTCGATGCCGGGCGTGATCGCAGGTGCCTTGCTGGTGTTCGTACCGAGCCTGGGTGCCTTCATTACCCCGGCGATCCTCGGCGGCGGCAAGACGCTGATGATCGGCAACCTGATCCAGCAGCAATTCGGCACCGCGCGCAACTGGCCGCTGGGCAGTTCGCTGTCGTTCCTGTTGCTGGGGATCATGTTGCTGTCCCTGGTGCTCTACGCCCTCTATAGCCGCAATACCGCCAAGACCCAACGCCCAGGAGCCCAAGCATGATCGCCCTGCACCTGAAGAAACTGCCCCTGACCCGTGAAGTCAGCCTGCTGATGCTGGCCTATCTGTACCTGCCGATTTTCGTGCTGATCGCCTACAGCTTCAACGCCAACCGCTCGGCGACGGTGTGGACCGAGTTCTCGTTCGCCTGGTACGGACGCATCCTGGCCAACCCATCGATCCAGACCGCGGCGCTGAACTCGATCATCGTCGCCAGCATCGCCACGGTCTGTGCCACAGCCATTGCATTGCTCGCGGCATTGGCGACTTATCGGCCGTTCTACGGGCAGAAAATGGTCGAGGGCGGAATCAACCTGCCGCTGATCCTGCCGGAGATCGTCACCGCCGTCGCCACCCTGCTGCTGTTCATGGCGCTGGGGATCAAGCTCGGTTTGCTGACGGTCATCGTCGCCCACATCGGCTTCTGCATTCCCTTCGCTTACCTGCCAATCCGTGCGCGGCTCAACGACCTGGACAAGAGCCTGCTGGAAGCGGCGAACGACCTGTATGCCAACCCCTGGCAGGTGTTTCGCCGGGTGACCCTGCCGCTGCTGTGGCCGGCGGTGCTGTCCGGTTCGGTGTTGGCGTTCGTGGTCAGTCTCGACGATTTCATCATGACCTTCTTCGTCGCAGGTCCCGGTTCGACCACCTTGCCGGTGTACATCTTCTCGGCCATCAAGGCCGGCGTGACGCCGGAGATCAACGCGATCTCGACCCTGATGCTGGTGATTTCCATCGTGCTGGTGGTGCTGGCCTTCTGGCTGGGACAGCGCGGCAAACAACAATGAGCCTGGAGCGTTAACAATGATCCTGAAAAGCATGCGTTACGGCGTCGCCGGTCTGGCCCTCAGTTGCTTCACCGTTTTCACCGCCCAGGCCGCCGAGCCCAAGGAACTGTTCTTCTACAACTGGACCGACTACTACCCGGTCGACCTGCTGGCCAAGTTCGAAAAGGAGACCGGGATCAAGGTCACCATGGACGGCTACGACAGCAACGAAACCCTGCTGGCCAAGTTACAGGCCGGTGGTGCGGCGTACGACGTGATCGTGCCATCGCAATCGATCATGCGCACCCTGATCAATCAAGACCTGCTGCTGGAAATCGACGCCTCGGCCCTGCCCAACTTCCAGTACGTCAAACCGGCGTTCCGCGACCCGAGCTTCGACCCCGGTCGCAAGTTCTCGGCGCCGTACCTGTGGGGCACCACCGGGTTCTCCTATGACAGCGCCCGGGTGCCCGGCGGCAAGCTCGACGACTCGTGGAAAGAGTTCTTCGAGCCGCGCAAGGAACTGCAAGGCCAGCTCGCCGCCCTCGACACCTCCAGCAGTGTGATCAACGCCGCCAGCCACTACCTGAATGTCGACGAATGCAGCGAAAACCCGCAGGACGCCAAGCGCATCCTCGAACTGCTGCAAAAACAGAAACCCTTCCTGAAGATGTACAGCTCGGACAACACCGTCGACCGCATGGCCTCCGGTGAAGTGATCATGATGCAGAACTGGAACGGTTCTACAGCGCGGGCCACCTTGCAGAAGAGCACCATCAAGTACGTGTATCCGAAGGAAGGCCTGGCGATGTTCCAGGACAACTTCGCCGTACCGAAAAGCGCACCACACCCCGGCAACGCGAAGATCTTCATCGACTGGATGATGAAACCGGAAAACGCCGCCGCCGTGTCCAACGCCATCGCCTACGCCAACGGCATCCAGAGCGACAAGCTGATCGACGCCAAGTGGCGAGTGATGGACGCCATCAACATGCCCGACGAGTTCGCCTCGCGCCTGCGCCCGGAAAAGGAATGCAGCAACAAGGCGCGGGAACTGCAGGACCGGATCTGGGCCAAGCTCAAGGGCTGATTGCCTGACTTGAAACCGAGTCGTGGCCTTCGCAGGCAAGCCAGCTCCCACAGTGATTTGTGCTGATCACACATTTTGTGAACACCCCCAAACCCTGTGGGAGCGAGCTTGCTCGCGATGGGGCCCGCCAAGACACCACTGAATTTGAGGTTTGCAATGAGTCAACCCCGCTGGCTGCGCAACGTGCGCCCCTACGGCTCAACCGCCGAAGACCTGCTGATCGAAAACGGCTGCTTCAGCCAACGCCGCCCGGCCTCGACCACCGAGCTGCTCGCCACCGACATCGACGGCCAGAACCAGTTGCTCACCCCCGCCCTGGTGGAAAGCCACGTGCACCTGGACAAAACCCTCTGGGGTCAACCCTGGTGCCCCAACAGCGCCGGCCCGACCCTCAAGGACTACATTGCCAACGAACGGCGCATCCTGCGCGAAGTCACCACACCGATTGCGCAACGGGCCGGTACCCTGCTGGAAAACTGCATTGCCCGTGGCTCGCTGACCATGCGTTGCCACGTCGACATCGATCCGGAGTTCGGCCTGCATCATGTCGAGGCCATGCAGCAACTGCGCGAAAAATACCGCGACCTGATCGACCTGCAACTGGTGGTGTTCCCGCAGACCGGCCTGATCAGTCGCCCCGGCACCGCCGAACTGATGCGCGAAGCCATGGCCCTGGGTGTGGAAAACGTCGGTGGACTGGACCCGTGCGGCATCGACAACGACCCCATCGCACAACTGGATTTCGTCTTCAAACTGGCCAGCGAGTTCGACCGGGGCGTCGACATTCACCTGCATGACAAGGGTGAGCTGGGCCTGTGGCAGATCGCGCTGATCGCCGACTACACCAAGCGCTACGGCCGCCAGGGCCGGGTGATGATCAGCCACGCGTATTGCCTGGGGATGTTGCCGTGGAGCCAGGTCAAACCGGTGGCCGAGCGCCTGGCGGCGCTGGGTATTTCGCTGATGAGCTCGGCCCCGGCCGATTGCGCGGTGCCGCCATTCATGGCCTTGCGCGAAACCGGCGTGAATGTGTGCCTGGGCTCGGACGGCATTCGTGATGCCTGGTCGCCCATGGGCAACGGCGACATGCTGGAACGGGCGATGTTGCTGGCGTTCCGTTTCGATTTGAACAAGGACGAAGAACTGGC
Organism: Pseudomonas sp. P4_C4; assembly: GCF_056402055.1. Lineage (NCBI taxonomy): Bacteria > Pseudomonadati > Pseudomonadota > Gammaproteobacteria > Pseudomonadales > Pseudomonadaceae > Pseudomonas > Pseudomonas sp. P4_C4. Next base: position 22,917 of record NZ_JBFUID010000036.1, read on the forward strand.
GGCGGCGTTCGAAGCGGCGACCGTCAACGGCGCCCAGGCGCTGGGTTGCGAAGCCAATCGCCTGGAGATCGGCCAGCCGGCGGACTTCCTGCTGATGCCGGTGCAAACGCTGGGCGAAGCCGTGGTTTCGCGACCGCTGCGTCAGGTCTATCGCGCAGGTCGGTTAATTGCTACGGGTGGCCGTTTGCTGGAAAGCCGTCTGTGAAGCGCATCGGCTTGCGGGCCAGTTGCGTAGTCGGCTTCGACGGCACGCAGCATGTGCTGTGGCGCGACGGCGAAGTGGTGTTCACAGGCTCGCGCATCGAGTTTGTCGGGCGCGGTTATCCGGGGCCGGTGGATCGGTGGATCGATTACGGCAACGCGTTGATCGGCCCCGGCTTCATCGATCTGGATGCCTTGGGCGATCTCGATTCCACGGTGCTGACCCTGGATAACGGCGACGAGCGCGCCATGGGCCGAATGTGGTCGGCGCAGTATCTGGCGCGTGGATCGCGGGAAAGCTACAGCCCCGAAGAGGAAGTCTTCAAATACCGCTACGCCTTCACCCAGCTGATCCGCAACGGCATAACCACCGCCATGCCGATCACCTCGATGTACTACCGCGAATGGGCCGAGACCTATGACGAATTTGCAGCGGTAGCCGGTGTGGTGGCCGAGTTGGGGCTACGCACTTACCTCGGCCCTTGCTACATGAGCGGCATGAGTTACTGGCGCACCGATGGAACCCTTGCGCACCACTGGGACGAAGCCCGGGGCATGGCCGGCCTCGATGCCGCCGAACGGTTTTTCCGGGATTTCGACGGTGCGAACAGCGGTCTGATTCGCGGCGCGCTGCTGCCCGATCGCATCCAGACCTGTACCCCGGCGCTGCTGCAACGCACCGCCGCGCTGAGTCGGGAACTGAACGCACCGATGCGCTTGCACTGCTGCCAGGGCCTCGGCGAGGTGACGATGGTCGAGCAACTGCGCGGCACCTCGTCATTGGGCTGGTTGCAGCAGCTTGGGCTTTTGACCCCGCGCAGCCTGCTGCCCCACGGCATCTACACCCGAGGCGATGACGACCTGCAACGGCTGGTGGATGGCGGTGCGAGCCTGGTGCATTGCCCCGTGGTGTTCGCCCGGGACGGCGAGGCGCTGAATTCGTTTGGCCGCTATCGGGCCAAGGGCATCAACTTCGCCCTGGGCACCGACACCTGGCCGGCGGACTTGCTGGACAACATGCGCCAGGGATTGAACATCGCTCGCCTGATGGAGGGTGGCAACGAGCTGACCAGCACGCTGGACCTATACAACGCCGCGACCCTCGGCGGTGCCAAGGCACTGGGCCGCAACGATCTCGGCCGCCTGGCACCGGGCTGCAAGGCCGACATCACCGTGTTCAATCTGCGCGGGATGCACCTGGGACCTCTCTTCGATCCGTTGAAAAATCTGGTGCTGGCCGGGCGCGGTGATGACTGCATCGCCAGCTACATCGACGGCCGTTGCGTGATGCAGGACGGCCAGGTCGAGGGCGTCGACTACCCCGCCCTGCAACGCCAGGCCCAACGCCAATTCGAAAAACTGATGCGCAGCCACAGTGACCGGGCCTTTGGCCAACCGGACTGGAAGAGCCTGTTTCAGCCCGCCATCCCGTTCGCCGACGACTACAGCGCACATTCGCCACTGAGCGCGATTGATCCACCTCTCTAGAGATTTCTGCCCATGCAAAGCTTCGACTTCAGCGCATTGAGCCCACGGGACAAGTACAAGATCCTGATCGGCAGCGTCGTGCCACGGCCGATCGCCCTGGTCACCACCGTCGACGGCGAAGGCCGGGTCAACGCGGCGCCGTTCAGCTTCTTCAATGCGCTGTCGGCCGATCCACCCATCCTCGCCCTGGGCGTGGAAAACTACGGCGACCAAAGCCCCAAGGACACCACCCGCAACATTCAGCTCAACCAGGAATTCACCGTGAACATCGTCAGCGATGCCCTGGTGGAAGCCATGAACGTCTGCGCCGTGCCCTTCGCCCCCGGCTTCGATGAACTGACCGCCGCCGGCCTCACCGCCATCCCCGGCACCACGGTCAAATGCCCGCGCATCGGCGAAGCCCCGGTGGCGCTGGAGTGCCGGCGGATGATGGCCCTGTCCATCGGCCAATCCCGGGAGATCATCTTCGGTGAAGTGCTGATGGCCCATGTGCGGGACGAACTGATCGACCCGAAAACCCTGTACATCGATCAACTGGGGCTCGACGCCATCGGACGCATGGGTGGGCATGGCTATGCGCGCACGCGGGATTACTTCGATCTGCCGACACGGTCGTTACAGGCGTGGACGGATGCACCGGGCGGTGGGGAGCGGTTTTGGCCGCTGACCAAGTAGCACGCAATGACACAACCCTGTAGGAGCGAGCCTGCTCGCGATGGTGGATAACGATAACGCGGGCTTTCTGAATGATCGCGGCGCTCTCAAGTCCATCGCGAGCAAGCTCGCTCCTACAGGGGGAGTGCATGTGTCAGTGGAAATCCCGACTGCGCACAGTAATGCCATCCAACAACGCACTCAGATCACTCAACCGCCCGGCAATCAGATGCCGCACCTCGCCCTCCTTCTCCCAGCGGCCATCGACCTTGAGCAACTGCGAGCCGACCAACACCTGGCGCTGCCGCTCGGCCAGGTCGCGCCACACCACCACGTTGACGTTGCCGAACTCGTCCTCAAGGGTGACGAAGGTCACGCCGCTGGCGGTGGCTGGGCGTTGTCGGCCGGTGACCAGCCCGGCGATGCTGACCGGCCGACCGTGCTCGACGTCCAGTAATTCCTTCGAACTGCGGCAGCGTCGCGCCTTCAACTCACCGCGTAACAGGGCCAACGGATGCGGCCCGAGGGTGGTGCCGACACTGGCGTAATCGGCTTGCAGGTCCTCACCCACGGTGGGCTTGGGCAACGCCACCGCGTCCTCCTCCTGGCTCGGCAGGCCGGCAAACAAACCCAGCTGCTTTTGTACCCCGGCCACTTCCCAGCGCGCCCGATGGCGATCACCGGCCAGGCCACGCAACGCGCCGGCATCGGCCAGTTGCTCCTGGGCGCGGGCATCGAGTCGTGCCCGTTCGCCGAGGTCGACGAGGTCGGCAAACGCGCCTTTGGAGCGTGCCGCCACGATGCGTCGGGCATCGTCCTCGCGAAACCCCTTGATCATACGCAGGCCCAGGCGAATCGCCGGTTGCGCACCGGCGATCGGCTCCAGGCTGCAATCCCAGTCACTGGCGCGCACGTCCACCGGGCGAACCTGCAAATGATGACGCCGGACGTCCTGCAGAATCTGGTCCGGGCTGTAGAACCCCATGGGCCAGCTGTTGATCAGCGCACAGGCGAAGGCCGCCGGCTCGTGGCATTTCAACCAGCAACTGGCGTACGTCAGCAAGGCAAAACTGGCCGCGTGGGACTCGGGAAAGCCGTAGCTGCCAAACCCCTTGATCTGCTCGAAGATCTGCGCGGCAAACTCGGCGGTGTAGCCGTTTTTCTTCATCCCGGCGGCCAGCCGTTCCTTGTGCGGTTCGAGCCCGCCGTGGCGTTTCCACGCGGCCATGGAGCGGCGTAGCTGGTCGGCCTCGCCGGGGCTGTAGTCGGCGGCGACGATGGCGATCTGCATGACCTGTTCCTGAAACAGCGGCACACCAAGGGTGCGCTTGAGCACCACTTCCAGTTCCGGCGACGGATAGGCCTCCGGTTCTTCCTTGTTCCGTCGCCGCAGGTACGGGTGCACCATGCCGCCCTGGATCGGCCCCGGCCGAACGATGGCGACCTCGATCACCAGATCGTAAAACGTCTTCGGCCTGAGCCTGGGCAGCATCGACATCTGCGCCCGGGACTCGATCTGGAACACGCCGATGGTGTCGGCCCGACCGATCATTTCGTAGGTGGCCGCATCTTCGGACGGGATGCTCGCCAGGCTCAGGTCCAGACCCCGGTGCCGGCGCAGCAGATCGAAACATCGGCGAATCGCACTGAGCATGCCCAGCGCCAGGATATCGACCTTGAGCAAACCGACCGCATCGAGATCATCCTTGTCCCATTGGATGATGGTGCGTTCGGCCATGGCGGCATTTTCCACCGGTACCAGACTGTCCAGCGGCTGCTCGGAAATCACGAAACCGCCGGGGTGCTGGGACAAATGCCGGGGGAAGCCGATCAGTTGCCCTGTCAGGCGGAGCACCCGGTGCAGCATCGGGCTCTCGGGGTCGAACCCGCCCTCGCGCAGACGCTCCACGGGCGGTGTCTCATCGCTCCAGTGACCGCAGCAATCGGCCAGGGCGTTGATCTGGTCCGGCGGCAAGCCCAATGCCTTGGCCACATCCCGTACCGCACCGGCGGCGTGGTAAGTGCTGACCACTGCCGTCAACGCGGCCCGGGCCCGGCCATAACGCTGGAACACGTACTGCAAGACTTCCTCGCGGCGTTCATGCTCGAAATCGACGTCGATGTCCGGCGGTTCGTTACGCTCTTTGGAGAGAAAACGCTCGAACAACAGCGTGGTGCGATCCGGATCAATTTCAGTGATGCCCAGGGCAAAACACACCGCCGAGTTGGCGGCCGAGCCGCGCCCCTGACAAAGAATGTGCTGGGTGCGGGCGAAGCGGACGATGTCGTGGACCGTCAGGAAATAGCTTTCATAGCCCAGCTCCGCGATCAGTTGCAGCTCCTTGTCGATCTGCACCAGCACTTCGCTTTTCGGCCCTTTTGGCCAACGCCACTCGATGCCTTCCGCGGTCAAATGACGCAGCCACGAGGTGGCCGAGTGCCCTTGCGGCACCAGTTCGCGGGGGTACTGGTAACGCAACTGGCCAAGTTCAAAGGTGCAGCGCCGGGCGATGTTCAGCGTTTCCGCGAGCAAGTCTGGCGGATAAAGCGCCTGCAACACATCGAGACCGCGCAGATGGCGTTCGCCGTTGGGATGCAGGCGCAACCCGGCATCGGCCACCGGCAGGTGATGACGGATCGCGGTCATGGTGTCCTGCAAGGCGCGCCGGCCGCGCGCGTGCATGTGCACATCGCCGCAAGCGACCGCAGGAATACGCAACTCCCTGGCCAGGGTCAGCAGATCGTCCAGGCGCCGGGCATCATCCTGACCGCAATGCAACTGCACAGCCAGCCACAGTCGCTCGGCGAAGACCTGCTTGAGCCAGCGGCCCTGTTCAAAGGCATCGACAGCGTCCGGCACCCACAACGCCAGCAATCCCGGCAAGGGTTCACTGAAGTCTTCGCGCAGCACCTGATACTGGCCTTTCTGCGTGCGGCGCCGGGCGCGGGTGATCAATCGGCACAGCGCCTGATAGCCCTCGAGGCTCTCCACCAGCAGCACCAGCTTCGGACCGTTCTCGATGCGTATTTCACTGCCGATGATCAGCGGCAACTCCACGGACTTCGCCGCCTGCCAGGCGCGAACGATGCCCGCCAGGGTGCATTCGTCGGTGATCGCCAGGGCTTGATAACCCTGCTTTTTCGCGCGCTGGAACAGCTCGAGGGCACTGGAGGCACCGCGCTGGAAGCTGAAGTTCGACAGGCAGTGCAGTTCGGCATAGTCGATGCTCATGCGAACCACCCCTGCAACCACAACGGGCCGTCCTCACCGACCGCCCGGTAGGCCCAGCCCTGTTGGCCGGCACGGGTTTCGATCAGGTAATAGTCACGGCGTACGTCGTCGCCGTCCCACCAGCCGGACTCGATACGCTCCGGCCCCATGAGGATGCGCGCCGAGCCCTGATGCACGGCCAACGGTTCAGTCAGCAACCAGCCCGGCCGTTTCACTGCCGCCGGCACCGCGCAGGGCTGGCTGTCGGCACTGGCCTGCCACGCACACTCGGGGCGGTGATCGGCCTGGAAGCGCAAGCCGTGCACCGCGTCATCTCCCAGCCGTGCACGCAGGCGTTCGCGCAGTTGCTCCCAGGGCAAGGACTGCTGCGGGCGATCGTCGAACAGTTCCTGATGCTGGGGCACAAAGGTCGGCAGGTCTTCGGCACGCAGGCGAAAACCGCGTACCGGTGCCTCGACCTGGACCTGCTCCAGCCGCCCCCGGGCCAGTTCGAAGAGCATCGCCGGATCGCGCTCGGCGCTGAGCAGGCCGACCTTGATGAGCGTATCCGGCAACCCGGCGTGCTCCAGGTGCAGGTCGAAACGCTGTACGCCGCTGTCACGACCGCAGAGGAACGCCGACAAGTCGCCGGTCAATCGGCGCAACGGAAACAGCAAGGCTTGATGGGACTGCACATCGAAATTGAGTTCGATACGCACATCGAAGCGGTCCGGCGGCAGGTAAAACGTCAACGCCAGCCGCCGCAACCCCAACAGGGCATCCAGATGCTTGAGCACCTGGGCCTCGAAACGCCGGGCCAGGCTATGCCTGGGCAGCGCCTGCACCTGGCTCAAGATGCGCAAGCCCATGCGCGACAAGGCCGTGGCGACCGAGGCTTCGAGGCCGATCCGGTCGACGGGCATTTGCCCCAGGTGATGCTGCAAGGCTTGATCGTCCGGAACCACCAGACCGTCATAGGCATTGGCCAGCACCCGCGCCGCCACCGGGTTGGGCGCGGCCACGATGCGGTGCCGAAACCCCAGCTCGTCGAGCTCACGGCGCAAAAGCGCTTCGAATTGCGGCCAGGCACCGAACAAGCCGAGGCTGGATTCGATCTCGAACACCAGGGCCCGGGGGTAATGCACGCTGACCTGGGAACTGAAGCGATAGGCCCAGGCGGCGAGGAACTGCTGCCAGTGTTCGATTTCAGAGGCGTCGTATTCGGCCGTGACAAAGCCTTTGCTCAAGGCCTGTGCCGCGCTCATGGACTGGCCGGGACGCAAACCCAGCGCCCGCGCCGCACTGTTGACGGCCTGCAGCACCCGGCGCTGGGCCGGGCCGGTCAGCAACGCCAGGGGTTCATCGGGATCGGCGCGCTGACGCAGTACCGCGTCCAGCGCCAATTGCGGGAAAACAATGCAGACCCAGCGCATGGCAACCTCAATGCCCCACGGCGAAGGCAATCGGCGCCGAACGGGCCAGGCCGCCGCGGCACTTGAGCACGCGCAGTTGTGCCGGTCGGGCATCGATGGCAATGCGCAGGGCCGCCGGCGAAGGGTTGATCGCTTCACCGAGGGGACGATAGGCGAAGGCCAGGGTCTGGCCGGTTTCCGCCGCCACCTGCAAGCGGCGCAAGGCGCGGTCATCGGCCTTGTGCGGCCAGCACAGCACCGCGCCGCAACTGCCCGAGCGCAGGCATTGTTCCGCGGCCCACAGCGCATCGCGCTCGCTGGCCTGGATGATCGACAACTGACGCAGATCCACTCCGGCGCCCTGCCACGCCTGGGGGTACGGCACACAAGGCGGCGCCACCAGCACGATGCGCTCGCCCGCCGCCGACAGCCGTGCCAGTGTCGGCCACACCAGTTGCAACTCGCCCACGCCCTGCCCGGCCAACAGGATTTCCGTCAGTGCCGCCTCCGGCCAGCCACCGCTGGGCAACGCGGCGTCCAGCGCAGCATGCCCGGTGGGTTGCGGGCTGGCAGCCGGTGGCGCAGGCCGGCCCTTCCAGACCTGGCCGCCATTGAACAGCGTATCCAGCGCAACGACGGCACCCATCAGCCTTGCCTCACCAGGCCACAGAACACGCCTTCGATGGCCAGGTCCCGGTCGGCTTCGACAATGATCGGCTGGTAGGCCGGGTTGCGCGGCAGCAGGCGAACCACATCGCCGACCCGCTCGAAGCGCTTGATGGTGACTTCGCCGTCGAGCCGCGCCACGACGATCTGGCCATTAACGGCCTCGGGGCTGCGGTGCACGCCCACCAGATCGCCGTCGAGGATGCCGTCCTCGATCATCGAGTCACCCCGCACCCGCAACATGTAGTCCGGCACCCGCGAGAAGATCGACGGATCGAGCAGCAAGCGGCTATGGACTTCCGCATCGGCCCCAATCGGCGCACCGGCCGCCACTCGGCCAAGCACCGGGATGTCCAGCAATTCGGGACGCGGCGGCTGCCCGAGCAGGCGAATGCCCCGGGCCTGATGCGGGTTGACCTCGATAAACCCGGCTTCGGTCAGCGCCAGCACATGCTTGCGCGCGACGCTGCGGGAGGCGAAACCGAACGCCTCGCTGATTTCAGCGAGGCTCGGAGGCTGACCGTGCTCGGCGATGCGATCGCGGATAAAGGTCAGGATGGCGGTACGGCGGGGAGTCAGAGTCGTCATGGAGTACATTTGTACTCTTTCGGCTTTTTCCTGGCAAGGACTTGTAGGAGCTGTCGAGTGAAACGAGGCTGCGATCTCTTGAGACCAGAGCAAAAAGATCGCAGCCTGCGGCAGCTCCTACAGGAAGCCGGTTCAAACGTAACGTCCAGCGCTCCGTACTCGAACAAAACGGACGATCAAAAAATAAGGCCTACCGTTCGTCGCCTTTCTAAAAAATTAGCCTCTCAAGAAAATAAAAATCCATAAAAAAAGTACAAACCGCACATTTATTCTTACAGAAATATTCTACTCAACATAGCAAGATCATTTCTGCTTGCCGAAAACTAAAATACAGATTCAAAAAGGAATTCCACAGTTCCACGCTAAAAACTATCCACACCAAAACAAAACCAAGCCACTAAGATTCCTAACATCATGCAGGACGCATCTTAAAAACATGCAGGAATCCCCCTACAACACAAAGTTCTCTCGCTTGCATCCAACAGCAAAATCAACTAATCCTTGCAACACCACTTAACACCAAGTGGCGCCCCAAAACAAAAGCAAAATGAAAAACAATAAACATGGAGAATCGCCACCCAATGACCAAAAATATTATACCCAGAGTTTCTTCCCTGGCATCCATATTCATAAAAGAACAACTAAAAGAACCCATTGCCTTTTTCTGGATCTTGATATCACCTTGTGCGATGTTCTATTTTTTTGCAACAACCAGGCAAGACCCCAACTATTTCTCGAGCAATTACATTACGATTTCAGCATGGTTTTATGCTTATATCTCTTCTAGTGTCGCATTATTTGGATTCGCCTTTTACATAATCGGAAGAAGGGAAAGCGGGTTCACCCGATCATTTATTTACTCCAGGGAATCAAAACTGATTTTTCTCTTATCGCACTTCACTGCCTACTCGCTAATATCAATATCTTACTGCACAGCCTTTTACTTAACGACCAAATTCCCATTTGAAAACTACAACCTCCATGAACTACTGAATATCGCACTACGCTTTTACATCTGCTTTATCATGTTTTGCACTTTCGGGGCTGCATTTTCATTGTTACCGATCAACTTTCAGAACTCGAACACTTTGCTTTCCATTTTTTCGTTCTGCATGCTGATTCTCGGCGTAATGAGTGCCAGCAGATCAAACCCCATCACCGACACTTTGAACCTCGCAAACCCACTGACACTTGCAAGCCAGATAATGGAACAAGGTCTTGAATCCAACAAACTCATCACGACAGCAATAATTCTTTTATTTATTTCAGTACTGCACAGAACGTTCAAGCACCTGAGAATCAATCCCGTATGGAGCCGATACTGATGAAAAAATTCACGGCGCAGAGCATCGATTTCTCCTATACAGACAACCCCCTCTTGACCCAGGCATCTCTTGAGGTTGCTCAAGGTAACATTGTCGGCATTCTGGGGCCCAACGGATCTGGAAAAACAACTTTTTTCGATATCGTCTGCGACCTTAAAAAAGCAAAGTCCGGCTTCATAAAAAACGACTTCAGTCACTTTTTATACCTTTCTCAAATCATCTCCACCCCCCCACCATTGCGCATGCGTGACATTTTTAAAATGGTGACTGCACTGTCATCAAGCGAGCCCATGACACAAGAAACAACCTTAGAAAAACTAAGTGCGTGGAGCCCTGCGATAGTTAACCGATACCAAGACATATGGAACAAAAAATCATCGCTGTGCAGCTACGGAGAGACACGCTGGTTCTTTACGCTCTCTCTTCTTTCAATGTCTGCAGATTTCGTGATTCTCGACGAACCTACTGCCGGTGTAGATCCAGAGTTTCGCCGCTATATTTGGCAATGCCTTCACGGCGCCGCCAGGGAGGGCACCGCCATTCTGGTTTCCTCGCATAATGTTGATGAAGTAATTAACCACTGTGATTATTTTTACATGATTAGCCAGCAACGCTTCAATCGCTTTGCCAATGGTAGTGAGTTCATGCATCGGTATGGCGTAAAGACTGTGGACGATGCGTTTATCCGAGCCGTTACTGAACCTGTATTCGCAACATAAGCAACTGGAAGCGCACACGGGGGAGCTGCCGCAGACCGCGACAGCTCCCGATGAGGAATGGAAATCGATTCAGTCGGTAAGCCCGGCAAGATAAGCCCACGGATAAATCCCCCGCTCATGCCCGTCGCTGAACACCAGTTGCAGGCCATAACCCTGGGAGTGCAACTCGATCACCTGAACCCGCGCATCCACCAACGGCGCCATCCCCCGCAACCGAAACGCCCGGCACTGCGAGCACGGGCACTGGCGACGCAATTCGGCGTGTTCGAACACCTGTTCACGACCATCCGGCCAGTTCAGTCGCAACTGCTGTTTGCTGCGGGAGTTGCCAATCGCCAGCGGGTTCATTGCAGTTGACTCAAGGCGATGCGCACGGCCTTGCGCACTTCAGGGTCGCCGTCGTCTTGTGCGCCCTGCAATGCCGCAATGGCCCGTGGGTCGTTCAATTCGCCGAGGGCCAACGCGGCTTCCTTGCGCAGGTTGCTGATGCGGTGGCCGAGGGTGTCGATCAGCGCTTCGAATGCAGGTACAAAACGCAAGCGACCGAGGCTGCGGGTGGCGCGCAGACGCACTTGCCAGTAATCGTCGCCCAGGGCGTCGATCAGGGCCGGGCCGGCGTCGAGGTGGCCRACCTTGCCCAGGGTGGTGGCGGCTTCTTCGCGGACTTGCCAGGCAGCGTCCCGCAAGGCCTGGCGCAGGGCCGGCAGCACCTGTGCGTCAGACGCCAGGCCCAGCGCCCCGGTGGCGGCACGCCGCACCTCGGTGTCCGGGTCATCGCTGGCCAGCCGCGCCAGTGCCGGCAAGGCATCGAGTTGCTTGAGCCAGCCGAGTACGCCCACCGCCTCGCGGCGCACGCTGGCGCTTGCATCGTCCAGTGCCCGGGCAGCCGCATCGGCGGCTTCGGGGCAACGCAACTCGCGCAACGCCCGGAACGCGGCAATGCGTACGCCGCTGTCGGCGTGCCCGGTCCACGGCAGAATGACCCGGCCCGCCGCTTCACTCTTGAGCAGGCTGAGGCTTTGCGCAGCGGCCACCTGCACTACCGGGGATGGATCCGTCAGCGCCTGGCACAACGCCTCGACCACCGGCGCGTCCTCCCAGGCTTCCAGCAACCGCGCGGCTTCGGCGCGAACGTCTGCAATCGGGTCTTCGGCCAGTCGATTGATCAACCACAGCAGGCCGTCCGGCTCCTCGAGATCGGCCAGTTCGATCAGTGCGATCCGGCGTACACCGGCATCCTCGTCGGTCAGGCGCGGTTGCAGGGCAAGAATGTCGTCGTTATCGGTTACATCGAATAGTGAGGTCATAGGGCAAATCGCGGCAGTTTGTTTTCAGGGGGAAGTCCGAGCGGGTTCAGGCGCGGCAGTTGCCGACCGTCTTCGTGTCGCAGGAGTTCGAGGCAATGGCGCTTGAGATGCGAGAATTCAGGGCGGGTCATCAGCTCCGTGCTGCGCGGCCGGGGGAATTCCAGGCGCAGGTCTTCGATGATCCGCCCGGGGCGCGAGCTCATGACCAGCAAGCGATCGGCGAGGAACAGCGCTTCGTCGATGTCATGGGTGACAAAGACCACGGTGGTGCGGATGCGCGTCCAGATGTCCAGCAGCAGTTCCTGCATGTTCAATCGGGTCAGGGCATCGAGGGCACCGAAGGGCTCGTCCATCAGCAACAGGCGCGGACGGTTGACCAGCACCCGGGCAATTTCCACCCGTTGCTGCATGCCCCCGGAGAGCTGGTCGGGCCAACACCCGGCAAAACCTTCGAGGCCCACCAGTGCGAGGATTTCATCCGCCGCCTTGTGCCGTTCGACCTTGCCGACGCCTCGCATTTTCAAGCCGAACGCCACGTTGTCGCGCACAGTGCGCCACGGAAACAGGGTGTGCTGCTGGAACACCATGCCGCGCTGGGGCGATGGACCGGAGACTGCTGCGCCATCGACGTTGAGCGTGCCGGTGCGCGGTTGCAGGTGACCGGCCAGCGCGCCGAGCAAGGTGGACTTGCCGCAACCGGACGGCCCGAGAATGCACACGAACTGCCCCGGCTCGATCTGGCAATCGAGGCCTTGCACTGCTTCGAAGGCAGTGTCGCCCTCGCCCAGGTTGATCGACAGCCCACGAATATCGATACGCCCTTCCAGATGTTGAAAAACGCTCATCAGGCTTTTCCTCGTGGTCGATGCCAGGGCGTGAACAACCCGCCCAGACGTTTGATCAACAGGCTRCTGCCCATCCCGAGCACGCCGATCAGCAACATGCCGACCACGATGTCGGCGTAGTTCTGGATGGTGTAAGACTCCCAGGTGTAATAGCCGATGCCGAATTGGCCGGAGATCATTTCCGCCGTCACCAGGCAGAACCACGAGGTGCCCATGCCGATGGCCAGGCCGGTGATGATGCTGGGCGCAGCCCCCGGAAGAACGACCTCCAGCAGGATTGCCCGGCGCCCTGCCCCGAGGCTTTTTGCCGAGGCGATCAGCCGTGGGTCGACGCCTTCGACGCCGTGCACGGTGTTGAGCAGGATCGGGAACAGTGCGCCGGTGAAAGTGATGAACACCATCGACAGTTCCGAGGAGGGAAACATCAGGATTGCCAGGGGAATCCACGCCACGGCCGGGATCGGGCGCAGTACTTCCAGGGGTGGCAGCAACAGATCTTCGGCCCATTTCGAGCGGCCGATGGCCAGGCCCAGGGCCACGCCGATGATCAGCGCCGCGAAGTAACCGGCGAACACCCGGCCGAGGCTGCTGCCCAGGTGCTGCGCGAGCTTGCCCGAGTCGCCTAGGCCGAGGGCGGCTTCAATGACCGCCACGGGTGTCGGGACATTGGCGAAGGTCACCAGGCCGAGGTTCCAGTGGTGGCTGGCGGCGAGTTGCCAGAATACGAGGCAGAGCAGCAAGGATGCGGCTCTGGGAATCCAGCGTGAATATGATCGGTACACAAATCCTCCTCTCGACCCAAACCTTGTAGGAGTGAGCCTGCTCGCGATAGCGGTTTCACGTTCAACATTGATGTCGACTGACCCACCGCCTTCGCGAGCAAGCTCGCTCCTACAGGGGGCTGTGGTGTTTCGGCTGTTAGCGAACGGCCACGGCCTGCGCAGTGGCATCAGTGAAGTCAAAGACCTTGCCGCCCTGGGCCGTGGCGAACTGTTGGGCCTGGCCTTTGAGCAGGAACGCACTCAGCTGCCCTTTCCCATCGGTGGCAAACCACGCCTGATCCGCCAGCAGCTTGATCCCGCTGTCGCTGGCCTGGGCGTACACCGCGCGGATGCTCTTGCCTTCCTGCTTGAGCCCGGCCAGCGCGGTAAACGCCGCTTGCGCCGAGGCGTACTGGCGGACTTTCGGCTCACCGCGCACCCAGATTTCCGCCACGTGGCTGAAGTCGGTGATGGCTTTGCCGCTGGAGGCATCGACGGCTTTGAGCGGTGTCTGGTCGTAATTGGCCAGTTGCGCGCTGTAGTCCAGGTTCGAGGCCTTGAAGGCGGCGCGGATGTATTGGTCGTCGATGAAGGTGTTGAGATCGAGACCGCGATCGGCCTTCTTCAACAACTTGAGGGTATCAATGGCGGTGCCGACGGCCTGGCGATATTCCGGCTTCCAGCTCAGGTCGCGGGTCTGCACACCGAGAGGGCCATGGAACAGGTAATTGACCTCGGCATCGACCCCGGTGACCTTGGCGATCAACTCGCTGTATTTCTCCGGTTCAGCCGTCAGCAACTGGTTGGCTTCGATACTCGCCCGCAGGTAAGCGACGACGATTTCCGGGTACTTCTTCGCATAGGCCTGATCGACCAGCGCACCGTGGAAGGTCGGCGCGTTGGCCTGGGCGCCGTCATAAATCTTGCGCGCGAAACCGCGGCTGGGGAACAGTTCGGCGAAGGGCACGAAGTCAGCGTGAGCATCGATCTTGCCGGCCTGCAACGCGGAGCCGGCGACTTCCGGCGGCTGGGCGATGATGTTCACGTCCTTGAGCGGGTCCCAGCCCTGGGCCGCGACGGCGCGCAGCAGCATGCCGTGGGCGGTGGAAGCGAACGGCACGGAAATGGTCTTGCCCTTGAGCTCTGCCAGCGACTGCACGCCCGATGCGCTTGGCACCACGATGCCGTTGCCGCTGCCCTTGATACTGCCCGACAGCACGCTGATGAACAGGCTGTGCTTGCCCGCCGTTTCGAACGCCACGCCGTTGAACGCGCCGGGGAAGTCGGCCATGGCGCCGAAGTCGAGTTTGCCGGCCACCATCTCGTTGGTCAGGGGGGCGCCGCTGGTGAAGTTTTTCCACTGCACCTCGTATTGGGCGTCTTTGTAGGGACCATCGTGGGGCAGGTATTTGTCCAGCAGCCCGAGTTCGCGAATCAACAATCCGCCGGCGGCGCAGTTGATGGTGGTGTCCTGGGTGCCGATGGCAATGCGGATGGTTTCGGCCGAGGCCGACAGGGTGAATGAAGCCAGTACCAGACCGGCCAACGCTGCACGCAACATCATGAGTGTTTCCCCTCGAATCATTTATTGGATGTTCGTCTCCGCCACGATCAGGGCGCGGTGGGAAACGAGGGGTGTTTTTAATCAGGCGTCCGGTGGTTGCCGGATGGCGTTTTGGGTTGTCTGTTCTGGCGTCTTCGCTGGCAAGCCAGCTCCTACAAAAGCGGTTACCGCAATAGATAGGGGATCTCGACTTTCACGGCCCCGGTCGGGCAGTCCTTTTCACAGGGCATGCAGTACCAGCATTCATCGAAGGCCATGTAGGCCTTTTGCGTGGCCGGGTTGATCGCCAGCAGGTCCATCGGGCAAACGTCGACGCACACGGTGCAGCCTTTGTGGGCGATGCATTTGTCCTCATCGACCGTGACCGGTGCGTTGGAGCGAAAGAAGATTTCCTGGGGTTGGTAAGCCATGTTCGATCTCTCTTTTGTTGTCGGCATCAAGCCGCATCGGCACCGACCCGCAACCGGTCGTAGGCCTGCATCTCGTCGGCATCCAGCGCGATGATGTAAGGCTCGACGGCTTTCTTGAAACTGCTCATCAAACCGTTTTGGTCTTTCTTCAGGTGGCAATGGCAGAACCAGTCGCGGTCGTTGCGTTGTGGGTGATCGACGCGATGGTGGTAAAGCCCCCAGCGGCTTTCGGCGCGGAACAATGAAGCGCGGGCGGCCATTTCGGCGCAGTCGCGGATCATGCTGACTTCCATGGCGCGCATCAGTTCGTGGGCGTTGTGGGCCTTGATCTGGTCGAGATCGCGCTGGATGTCGCTGAAGCGTTGCAGGCCGATCTGCATCTTCTTGGTCACTTTCGGCGGTTGCAGGTAGTCGTTGACGAAGCGCCGCAGCTTGTATTCGACCTGCGCTGGCGGCAGGCCGTGTAAACGGTCCAGCGGCGCGTAAACCCGTTGTTTTTCGGTTTCGATCTGCGCGGCATCCAGCGCTGAAAACTCACGCCCGGCGACAAAATCCGCTGCGTTGTGGCCGGCGAACCAGCCGTAGGTGAACGCGCCGAGCATGTAGTTGTGCGGCACGGCGGCCATGTCACCGGCCGAGTACAAGCCCTTGACCGAGGTCTCGGCCTTCTCGTTGACCCACACCCCCGACGCCGAATGCCCGCTGCAAAAGCCGATTTCCGAGATGTGCATCTCGACCATCTGCGTGCGGTAGTCGGTACCGCGATTGGCGTGGAACTGGCCGCGACTCGGACGCTCGTTACTGTGCAGGATCTCTTCGATGTTCTGGATGGTTTCCTCGGCCAGGTGATCGAGCTTGAGGAACACCGGGCCATTGCCGCTTTCCAGTTCCTGATGGAACTCCCACATCATCTGCCCGCTCCAGTAGTCGCACTCGATGAAGCGTTCACCCTTGTTGTTGGCGGTGTAGCCGCCCAAGGGGCCGGTGACGTAGGCGCAGGCCGGGCCGTTGTAATCCTTGATCAGCGGGTTGATCTGGAAGCACTCCAGGTTCGCCAGTTCGGCCCCGGCGTGGTAGGCCATCGAGTAGCCGTCGCCGGCATTGGTCGGGTTTTCGTAGGTGCCCATCAGGTAGCCCGAAGACGGCAACCCCAGGCGTCCGGCGGCACCGCAGGCGAGGATCACCGCCTTGGCCTTGATCACATGGAAGTCCGCGGTGCGGCAGTCGAAACCCATCACGCCGTTGACCGCGCCCTCCTCGTCCGTCAGCAATCGGGTGCAGACCAGGCGATTGGTGATACTCACCCGCGCGCGCTTCAACTGCCGATAGAGGACTTTCTTGATGTCGTGCCCTTCCGGCATCGGCAACACGTAGGCGCCCATGTGGTGGACCTTCTTCACCGCGTAGTCGCCGGTTTCGTCCTTCTCGAATTTCACGCCCCAGCGGTCCAGTTGCTCGATGGTTTCGAAGCTGTGGGTGGCATAGGCGTACACCGCGGCCTGATTGACGATGCCGTCGTTGGCGATGGTGATTTCCTTGGTGTACTGCTCCGGCGTCGAGTGGCCGGGAATGATCGCGTTGTTCAGGCCGTCCATGCCCATGCTGATCGCGCCGCTGCGCTTGACGTTGGCCTTGTCGATCAACAACACCCGCAGGTCGCGGTTGCGTTCCTTGGCCTTGATCGCCGCCATGGGGCCGGCGGTGCCGCCGCCAATGACAACGATGTCGTATTCCTGCTCCAGCGTGCTGCGCGTCATGCCTGCTCCCCTTTTTGCCGGTCGATCCGCAGGCGGTACTGGAAGGCATCGCCACGGTAGTAAAGGTGTTCGAAGTCCAGCGGCCAACCGTCGACATCGTGGGTCAGGCGCTCAATGCGCATGATTGCTGAACCAGGTTCGACGTTCAGCGCCCGGCTCAGGTCGCTGTCGGCCAGTACCGCATCGATGGCCAGGTCGGCGTGCCCCAGGGCCAGGCCGCAGTCGTTTTCCAGGATCTGGAAAATGTCGCGGGTGACCAGGTCGGCTTTTTCCAGGCGCTCACCAATGGCCTTGGGCAGGTAAGTGATTTCCAGGGAAATCGGCTCGCGATTGATCAGGCGCACCCGTTTGACCTGCGTCACAACCTCGCCTTCGACGACCTGTAAACGCTCGGCGACGAGCTTGCTGGCGGCAATGAATTTGAAGCTGCGCAGGCGGTTGATCACCTCGTAGCCGCGACCGGTCATGGACTCGGCCAGGCCTTGCAGGGTGCTGACGTTCTGGAAGGTTTTTGGTTTGGCGACGAAGGTGCCTTTGCCGTGGATCTTGAAGATCAACCCTTCCTTTTGCAGGTCACCCAAGGCCTGGCGCACGGTGATGCGGCTGACCTTGAACAACGTGCCAAGCTCGCTTTCGGAAGGCATCTGGCTGTCTTGCGGGTATTTGCCGTCGAGGATGCGGGTACGCAGCACGTCTCGCAGTTGGGTGTGCAACGGGACGCTGCTCAGGGATAGAACGTTATCGGTCATGGCGGATCACTTGTTATAACGAGTTATGACGTGATCTTAAAGAGCCGTGATGTCGATTGAGAAATACCGAATGCGCATAAGGTTAGACTCACCACCGTCCCCTGTGGGAGCGAGCTTGCTCGCGATAGCGTCGGCACATCCAGCATTGATACTGACTGACACAACGTCATCGCGAGCAAGCTCGCTCCCACAGGACCGCGTTAAATCTGAAGGTTCAGTGCCGCTTGAGGATCTGGTCCATCACCCAATCGGTCTTCAACGCCTGTTCGGCCACGGCCGGGTGCTGCGCCTCACCACGAATATGCGCATTCATGCCCAATACGTGGTGCCACTGAATGTGTGCGTGATGCTCGATGTTCAGGCTGAGGTGTTCATCGGCGTGTAGCTCGACCGGGTGTTCATCGAATACCGAAAAGGTGATCCGGCCTTTACTGCCAATCACTTCGACCCGGTCTTCGCGCCGGTCTGCAACGAAGTTCCAGCAGCCCATCCCCAGTGCCCCGCTGGCAAACCGCCAAGTGGCGCTGACGGCATCTTCGGCCGCGTACAAACCGGCCTGCCGCGCGGTGAACCCGGCGACTTCGACGATATCGCCGAACAGGTACTGAAACAGGTCCAGGCCATGGCTGGCCAGATCGGCGAAGTAGCCACCACCGGCAATCGCCGGATCGGTGCGCCAGTTTTCACTGCCGTTGCGGTCCGCTGCCGACGGGGCTTTGGTGAGGGTCCAGGTCAAGTGCCGGACCTCACCGATCCGCCCCTCTTGCAGCCACTGCCACACTTGCCGGAAGCGTGGCAGCGAACGCCGGTAATAGGACACGAACAGGTGCAACCCGGCATCGGCAAACACCTGCTTCATCTCGCGGCTTTGCCCGGCATTCAGCGCCATCGGTTTTTCGACGCAGCAATGCTTGCCGGCGGCGGCCACCTGCAAGGCGTAAGCGTAATGGCTGTCGGGCGGCGTGGCGATGTACACCGCGTCGACCTCGGGATCGTTGATCAGCGCCTGCGCATCGGTGTAGACCCGCGCGATGCCGTGGCGCGCGGCGTAGTCGGTGACGGCTTCCAGGCGCCGGCCCATCACCGCCACCAACGCCGATCCGGGCGCCTTGTAGAAGGCCGGCCCGCTTTTGCGTTCCGCGACACTGCCACAACCGATCATGCCCCAGCGCACCAGGTTCACAGGCTCTCCTTGGTGCTCAGCCAATGCGCAATACGCGCAGGTCCAGTCGACCGTCCTTGAGCGGCGGGCACCAGTAGTAGCCACCGGTGATCGGACGGCTGATGCGGTACAAACCGTCGGTGACGCCGTCTTCCAGGCCACTCATGCGGCGCAGTTGGGCTTCGAAGGCGTCGAGGGAAAAACCGAAGGCCAGGAACATCAGGCCGGCGCGGTCGCCTTCGATCCACGGCATCGAACGGCGCACCACGAAGGCTTCAGGCGCAAAGCTTTCCTGGGCGGTGCGTTTGACGTGGGCGGAAACCGGCGCGTCGTCGATCTCTTCGTTATCGCTCAAGCGGCGGCCCATGATGTTGTCTTTTTCGTCCGCCGACAGCCTATGAAAACCTTTCAAGTCATGCTGCCACTGCTGGATCGCGGCGAAGCTGCCACCGACCAGGCCCTCAGCGCCTTCGCTCAACAGCGCGGCGGCGACAGCGGCTTCGTCGTGGGGGTTCTCGGTGCCATCTTCGTAGCCGGTCAGGTCATGGCCGGTCATGTGGCGGAAGGTTTCGTTCATCTGCACCAGGCGCAATGCCGGGGCCAACGCGGCGGCGATGACGTTGCTGCGGTTGAGCAACTCACCACGGTCTTCACCGTGCAGCCAGCACCAGAGCGCGTGCTGGGTCGACGGATTTTCGACGCCCACACCGGTCAACGCCGGAAAGGTTCGCAGGCCATCGATCTGAACGTGCAGCGCATTGACCAGCGATTCACCGAAGCCAACGACAGCCGATTTCCCGTCCACCAGTTGCATCAAGTTGTCGAGCGCAACCGGCAATGCCTCGACGGATTCGAGGGCGAAGAACATATGGCGGGCTTGAGGCGGAACGGGGGTGGAGAGAATACCCGGCTGGTAATAGCTCATATGAACTCCTTGAAAAAGAGCACGGAGTTTAACCGGAGTACGAAGGTTTGTGTGCCGTCAGAGGCCAGGAACCTGTGGCAAAGGGGCTTCTGTGGCGAGGGGGCAAGCCCCCTCGCCACAGAAGCCCCCCCACCAAGGCCAAACAAAGGCTAGGCTTTTCAGTTAATCGGCTTGCCCGCATGGCTGTCCTTTCATTGGCTGCCCGGCCAGCCGGGTGCACCTTTTTTGTTGTGATCAAGGCGAGGTCAACACTAAGGCACCCGGCGTGGGCGGGTTGAGGGCATTGGGGGCCAACAAGGGGCGCTTCTGAGCGCCATGACTGTAGGGCTCGATGAATCCGCGATCCTTCACGCTGTGCGGCAAAACGCTGAAATGAGTCATGACAAGGGTTGCTGAGGTCTGCTAAAACGATTCATCAGTGCATCACCCAATCCAGAGGGGTAGCGACATGACCACAGCCAATATTCTCCAGAACCTGTTCCCAAGCCCCGCCGACATCCCGGACAAGTACCGCCTTGATGGCCAGACCGAGCAGCGTGAGTACCTGGTCGATGGCGTACTGAGAACCTGGAACGGGCCACTGGCCCAGGTCCGTAGCCCGGTTTACCTGACCGGCGCCAATGGCGACGAGCAAGTGATCCTCGGCAGCACGCCGCTGCTGGATGCCGAGACCGCATTGACCGCCCTTGACGCCGCCGTACGCGCCTACGACCGCGGTCAGGGACTGTGGCCGACCATGCGCGTGGCCGAGCGCATCCAGCACGTCGAAACCTTCCTCGGGCGCATGCGCGAGCAGCGCGACGCCGTGGTCAAGTTGCTGATGTGGGAAATCGGCAAGAACCTCAAGGATTCGGAAAAGGAGTTCGACCGCACCTGCGACTACATCGTCGACACCATCAACGCGCTCAAAGAACTCGATCGCCGCTCCAGTCGTTTCGAACTGGAACAGGACACCCTCGGCCAGATCCGTCGCGTGCCGATGGGCGTGGCCCTGTGCATGGGGCCTTACAACTATCCGTTGAACGAAACCTTCACTACGCTGATTCCGGCGCTGATCATGGGCAACACCGTGGTGTTCAAACCCGCCAAACTGGGCGTGCTGCTGATTCGCCCGCTGCTGGAAGCCTTCCGCGACAGCTTCCCGGCCGGGGTGATCAACGTCATCTACGGCAGTGGCCGCGAGACGGTCAGTGCGCTGATGGCCAGCGGCAAGATCGACATCTTTGCGTTCATTGGCACCAACAAGGCCGCCAGTGACCTGAAAAAACTCCATCCGAGACCCCACCGCTTGCGCGCGGCGCTGGGCCTGGATGCGAAAAACCCAGGGATAGTCCTGCCGGAAGTGGATCTGGACAACGCGGTCAGTGAGGCGGTGACCGGCTCGCTGTCATTCAATGGCCAGCGCTGCACGGCCCTGAAGATCCTGTTTGTTCACGAAGACGTGGTCGAGTCCTTCATCGACAAATTCAATGCCCGGCTTGCCAACCTCAAACCCGGCATGCCCTGGGAAAGTGGCGTATCCCTGACGCCCCTGCCGGAATCGGGCAAGGTCGACTATCTGCATTCTCTGGTAGCGGATGCCGAGAGCAAGGGCGCCAAAGTGGTCAACCCCAACGGTGGCGAGGCTCGTGCATCGTTCTTCTACCCGGCGGTGCTGTACCCGGTCACGCCGCAGATGCGGGTCTATCAGGAAGAACAGTTCGGCCCCGTCATCCCCATCGTGCCGTACCGCCATCTGGATACCGTGATCGACTACGTGTTGGAGTCGGACTTCGGCCAACAGTTGAGCATCTTCGGCACCAACCCGGTGGCGGTCGGCCGGCTGGTGGACACCTTCGCCAACCAGGTCGGGCGCATCAACCTCAATGCCCAGTGCCAGCGCGGCCCGGACACCTACCCCTTCAATGGTCGCAAGAACTCCGCCGAAGGCACCTTGTCGGTCCATGACGCATTGCGGGTGTTTTCGATCCGTACCCTGGTGGCCACCAAATTCCAGGAGACCAACAAGGACCTGATCAGCGAGATCATCAGCGGCCGCAGTTCGAGCTTCCTGACCACCGACTACATCTTCTGAGGAGAGCCAGCCTGAGTACATCCAGAGCCCAACGACTGCCACCGCTGTTGCGCCGATTGCTGCGTCCGCTGCTGGACCCGTATCGGCGCTATCGCCATGCCCGGGTAATCCATGCGGTGCGGGTGTCGCTCGGATTGCTGGCGACCATCCTGCTGACCACCGGCATCCATCTGCCCCACGGTGAGTGGGCGTCGGTGACGATGCTGGTGGTGATCGGCGGCTTGCAGCATCACGGCAACATCGGCAAAAAAGCCGCCGAGCGTGCCATTGGCACCTTGATCGGCGCCGGTGTCGGCCTGGCGTTGGTGGCACAACAGGCCTGGCTCGGGATGCCCTGGCTGACCTATTTCGCGATGTCGGTGGTCTGCGGTTTTTTCTCGTATCACGCCATCGGCAAGGGTGGTTACACGGCGCTGCTGTCGGCGATTACCGTGTTCATCGTCGCGGGGCACGGCGACAACCCGGTCACCGATGGCTTGTGGCGCGGGGTGGATATCCTGATCGGCATTGCCCTGGCTTTGGCGTTTTCCTTCGCCCTGCCGCTGTACGCGGTTTATTCCTGGCGCTACAACCTGGCCGATGCGCTGCGTGATTGCGCGAAAATCTACGGGCGCATCATTGACGGCCAGGCTATCACTGCCGACGAACACCTCAAGCTCATGACCCGCCTGAACGCGGTGATGGTGCAACTTCGCTCACTGATGCCGTCGGTGTCCAAGGAAGTGAAGATTTCCATGACCGAACTGGATGCTATCCAGCGCAACCTGCGCATGTGCGTCAGTACCCTGGAAATCCTCGGCAATACCCGACCGGATGCCAATGACCCCGAGGCGATGAGGCTCCTGCAAACGGCATTGAAAGCCGAGCATCGACAGATTCGCGTGCAATTGATCGGTATGGCCAGGGCGTTGAAATCAGGCGCCGCCCAACGGCTCAATCGCCCTATGGATTTGCCGCTGGTCAGCCTCGATGCGCCGGTCTACAACACGCTGGACGGCTATCGTTTGTTGACTCAACAACTGGCTGCCAACGTCGGCGAGATGCGCCAGCGACTGGCCAGCAATGCGCCGCGCTGGAACATCTGACACCTGGATCGCGGGTTACGGCGTCACCGTGCGCCGAAACTTCAGCGACCAGCCTTGTTGCATGCCGGCAGCGGCCAGCAGAATTGCCGCGACACCGATCCATTGCAGCGGCTCCAGACGATGGCCGAAAGCAAACCAGTCGACGAAAATCGCCGCAATCGGGTAGATGAAGGACAGCGCCCCCGTCAGCGCAGTCGGCAGTTTTTGAATCGCGCCGTACAGCAACACGTACATCACACCGGTGTGCACCATGCCCAACGTCACCAGGCTGGCCCACGCACTCGGTGCCTGGGGCAATACCGAAAGATTCGCGAATGGCGCGAGCAACAACACACCCGTGCTGACCTGGATCAGCGCGATCAAATGCGGCGGAGTTCCCGTCAAACGCTTGATGATCAACGCGGCAATCGCGTAGAGAAACGCCGCACCCAACGCCAAGGCAATGCCCGTCAGGTAATCGCTGCCACTCTCGCCCTGGCTGCCATGGGCACTGACAATTGCCAGCATGCCGAGAAACGAAACGCCCAGCCAGGTCAGTTTCTGCGCGGTGATCTTTTCATTGAGGAACAAAGCCGCCAGCCCGACCAGCATGAACGGCTGGACGTTATAGACGGCGGTGCCGATGGCAATCGACGCCCGGGAATAGGACGCGAATAACAGCACCCAGTTGCCGACAATCGCCACACCGCTGAGCACCGCCAGCAGGAACGTGGTGCGGGTCAGAATGCCAGGGCGCAGAAAGCCGAAAGCCGCGCAAATGAGCAGCAAGGTGCCGGCACCGAACAGGCAGCGCCAGAACACCACGTCCAGCACCGGTTGCCCGGACACCAGCACGAACCAGCCGATGGTGCCGGAGATCAGCATGGCGGCCGTCATTTCGAACGAACCGCGGCGTAGGGATTTGTCCATCATCAGACTCCTGTGTTTGTGACCAAAGTATGCCAATGCACCCAGGCGCTACTCCAGAGCAAAAAGCAGGCTAAACTCGAGATCTGCCTTTTTTATCAAGGCCGTTTTGAAAAAATGCCTAACAGAGGGTTTCGCCATGACCGATGATATCGACCAGGTGCTGATCACGGCCCTGATGGAAGACTCGCGACGCTCGCTCAAGGCCCTGGCGCAAATCAGTGGCCTGTCCTCCCCCAGTGTTGCCGAGCGTCTGCGCCGTCTGGAAGAACGCGGCGTGCTCAAGGGCTACACCGTTGAAATCGACCCGAGATGCTTTGGCTATCAACTCCAGGCCATCGTGCGTATTCGCCCGTTGCCGGGGCAATTGCAGGAAGTGGAACGGCAAATCATGGCCATTCCCGAATTCACCGAGTGCGACAAGGTCACCGGCGACGACTGTTTCATTGCGCGCCTGCATGTGCGCTCGATGGAACAACTGGACACCCTGCTCGACCGCCTCAACACCCATGCTGAAACCAATACGGCGATCGTCAAGAAAACTCCGGTCAAGCGCCGGTTACCGCCGATGGCGTGAGTGATATTTATTTCAGCCTGAAGTAGATTGACGGTTTCCGGCGAAGGATTGACGGTATGAAAATTCAGGCGATGCTACTCGTGGCGATGCTGCTGGCGGGTTGCGGCACGATTCAAACGGTTGTGCGCGGTGACGAAGTGGCTGCAAAAAGCCTCAAGGACCACAAGAGTTATTGCGGCGCGGTACCACGAATCTACAGCGGTGTGACCTACGATTTCTGCTACCTGAACGCGCCCCTGGAAGACGGTCGGGATGCGCAGGTACATGGTCCCGCCCCCGCTATCGTGCTGCTCGACGTGGTCGTGTCCGGGGCGATGGATACCTTGCTGCTGCCCTACACCATCTACCGCCAGCAAGCCGACGGCAGCATCGTCATTGTGGAGTGACCCTGAATTTCAGGTGATAAAAAACCCGCCAGAGCGGGTTTTTTACTTCAAGGTCGACGATYAGTCGTCGCGCCCCATGATGCCGAACAGCTGCAACAGGCTGATGAACAGGTTGTAGATCGATACATACAGGCTGATGGTGGCCATGATGTAGTTACGCTCGCCGCCATGGATGATGGCGCTGGTCTGGAACAGAATGCAGACCGAGGAAAACAGCACGAAACCTGCGCTGATCGCCAGTTGCAGGCCGCTGATCTGGAAGAACATGCCCGCCAGTGTCGCACCCAGCAGCACGAAGAAGCCTGCCGTGATGAAGCCGCCGAGGAAGCTCATGTCCTTGCGGGTAATCAGCACATACGCCGACAGACCGCCGAACACCAGCGCCGTCATCGCGAAAGCCGAGCTGACCACTTCAGCGCCGCCCTGCATACCCAGGTAACGGTTGAGGATCGGGCCCAGCAGGAAACCCATGAAACCGGTCAAGGCAAATGCCGATACCAGGCCCCAGGCCGAATCACGGAGTTTGTTGGTGAGGAAGAAAAGACCGTAGAAGCCGATCAGCACCACGAAAATGTTCGGGTAGCCAACACGCATCTGCTGGGCAACGTAGGCCGTCACACCGCTGAATGCCAGGGTCAGGGCGAGCAAGCCGTATGTGTTGCGCAGGACGCGGCTAACCTCTAGCTGCTCAGCCTGCACGCTGTTATTAACTGCGTAATCCTGTTCGCGCATGGCGACACTCCTGTTGGTTTGAAACGTTCAGTCGCAAAGATCATAACAGACGCTCTGTAACAAGCTACGCAGAGAGTTTGACAGTGTGTTTCATTCAGGTATTATGGCGCCCGCAACGCAAACGGAGGTGTGGCCGAGTGGTTTAAGGCAACGGTCTTGAAAACCGTCGACTGTAACAGGTCCATGAGTTCGAATCCCATCGCCTCCGCCATCTTTATACGACAAAGCCCTGATTTTTCAGGGCTTTGTCGTTTCTGGCTTTTGGAAAAACCTGCCAGCCCACACTTCAGCCCACACCCTGGGTGGAGTCTTGCTTTTCGACCAGCGGCTAGTTTTTCGAATGGTCTCTTGTCCCTGTAATTCTGAAGCACCGAATAAGGAACTGATGCTCTCGGAAAAATTCCCGAAAGCGAAGAGGACTGATCGTGGCCAACCTTATGCATCGACTCAGTTCAATTTGTTCGTCTTCACTGAGCACGATGTCCTGAGAGTTCATGTGATCACTCCAGGCACTGACTGACCACAGAAGCATGGCTCAGGCTAGAAATTTATTTCTGAGACAGGACACTAGGCAAGGGAATCCCACACTTGCACCAGGCCGAGCAGATGCACCAGCCCATAGACCAGGCAGACCGCCGAGCTGATCACGATGAAGCGAATACTACGCCCAGTGCCTGCCAGCGCGAACGGTCCCAACAGGCCGCGCAGCAGGTAGACCAGGGTGATCGCGCACAATGCCGGGCGCAGCAGGGGCAAGGGATCGATCACCCCGGCACCGGACAGTGCATACGCCGCCCATGCGGCGAGCACCAGGGCAATCCCCGTCGTGACCACCGCGGGAAACCAGCGACCGGCCTGGGCCGCACGCACAAAGCGGTCGCCAGCGCCAAACAAGCGATACCAGGAAGGCCCTCCCATGATCACCCCGACATGCATCAGGGCCGCCAGCAGGCTGAGCCCGGCGCCGATCACCAGCGCCATGTTGTATTCGTTTGCCATTCCATCGCTCCTTGATGCAAATGCGCCACGGTGAGCCCCATAGACGTCGTGGCGCGTCGGCAGGGCCCGCCTTGACCACGTACTCAGCTGGTTGCCGCTTCGGCGCGGGTGCCGACGTCCATCACCTGGTAGCGCACGTGACGACCGCAGACCGCAGCGGCCGCTTCCACCCCGCCAGTCATGGCGCCAAAAATACCATGCCCGGTACGGGTCGATGCGCCGCACAGGTACAGGTTGCGGATTTCAGTCTTGGCCCCTGGCCTGTTGTGCAGGAAGTACTCCGGGGTAAAGGCCAGACCGTAGGACGTGCCCCCTTCGGAGCCGATAAAGCGCGTCACTGAAAAAGGGGTCGAGACTTCCTGATACACGATGTGGCCCGACATTCCCGGAATCACCCGTTCAGCCAGGGCAATCAGCTGGCGGGCGTACCACTCTTTCTTCTCCAGGTACACAGGGTTGGTCCGGTAGCGACCATCCGTCAGTTCGGCCTGGGTCACGCCCCAGCTTTGCGGGGTGGAAGGCACCGCCGACATAAGCTGCAGGTTATAGATGCCTGGCGGGGCGATGGCCGGGTTATCCGGGTCTTTCATCGTTGCGTTACCGATGAACAGATGGGGCTCCTCGGGAAACTCTCCGGCGAACACCTCGCGGTAGGCCTTCTCATAATCGCAGCCAGGGTAGATGCGGTAGTTGGTGTTCTTCAGGCCCATGGCCTTGAGGTCCATGTCGATGCCGAGATAGACCACGCCCATGGCCGGTGACATCTCGAACTGTTCGGCACGACGCACGGTCTGTGGCTTGAGGTGTTCACGGCCAATCAGGCCAAGCAGGGCCTGCTTGATATCGGCGTTGCAGATCACCGCGTCCGCCTTGACCACCCGCTTGCCCAAGTGCTTGTTGCTGAACTCGACGCCCACGGCACGACCGTTCTCGATCAGGATACGTTCGACCTTGGATCGCAGGAGGATCTTGCCGCCCTTGCGCTCGACCACCTCGCCCAACTTGTCGGAGAACATCTGGCCGCCACCCGAGGGGTAATAGGAACCCTGCAGGAAGTGGTTGACCACCGCGGCATGGCCAGCCATGGTCGCGCGGCTCGGCGGCTGGTGATAGACCCCCAGCTGCCCGGTCAGGATGGCCCGAAGGCGTTGATTCTGCGTACAGGTGTCGAGGAACTGCGCCACCGTCGATTTGGCATGCCGCATCAGCATCCAAGAGCGTGGCAGCACCCACAGCGCGGTCAGCGGCCGCGAGTGGATGCCCATGAAATCCCAGACCTGCTGCAGCATCTTGAAGTAGCGGTTGATTCCCGCTCGCTCCTTGGGAAATGCCTCCAGCAGCTTCTCGCGAAAGCGTTCATAGCCACGGGGAACCGCGAACTGGAAGTCGGGAAAACACAGGGTTTCGAACCCCTCCGGGTCCTGCTCGATAAATTTGATTTCACCATCATTGATACCTGCACCCCGCAAAATCCGCGGAATCAGACCGTGCTTGCCACAGTCACCGATGTAGTGCAGGCCGACGTCGAACTCATAGTCCTTGCCCTTGCGGTGGAACACCGTGGCACAGCCGCCCATTTCATAGTGCATGTCGAGCACCAGTACCTGCTTGCCGCGATTGGCCAGGGTCGCGGCAGCCGTCAGGCCACCGATGCCGGCGCCAACCACGATCACGTCAAAGGTGTCGCTTTCGAGGGTCTTGAATCGATCAAAACTTTGCATGGATAAGGTTCCAGTCGCGCATCAGGCATGGGCCAGGTGGTGGTCGCGGGTCGGATCGACCGCCTCGGCCTCACGTATCAGGTGGGGCAGCTTGTTCGGCTTGCGGCTCCAGTGTTCATGGTTCGCCAATGGCGGAATCCGCTGCAGGATCACCGGCCAGTGCTTGACCAGCTCGGCGTTGAGTTCGATGAAATGCCGGTTGCTGTCATCGAGCTGGTTCTCCGGCTGAATCGCTTCCTCCGGACACTCGGGCAGACACAGGCCACAGTCGACGCACTCCTGAGGGTTGATGGCGATAAAGTTGGGCCCTAGGTGGAAAGCATCCGCGGGGCAGATATCGACGCAGCTGGTGTGGCGGCATTGAATGCAGTTGTCAGTCACTACGTAGGTCATGGTGCGTCTCGTAAAAATCTGGTTTGACGGGGAAGTCGCCACTCAGAAGTAGCGGTCGACCAACAAACGCGCCGACAACATCGTCCCGATGAAACCTGCGCCCGGGAATGTCCAGGCCCCGACCTGGTACAGCCCCTTGACCGGGTATTTCTGCGGGAAACGGTTGAACAGGCCGGATTGTCGGGTGTTCTGCTCGAAGCCGTAGATCGCGCCCTCCGGGTTATGGGTGAACTTGGTCATGGTGCGTGGCGAGCCGCTCTCGCAGACCTCTATGTGCCGACTCAGGCCTGGAATGACTCGTTCGGCGTTGGCGATCAGCAGCTCGGTGAGTTCAAGCTTCTTGCGCCTGTAGTCGAGCTTGCCCAGCGAGTGCCACTCGCTGGCGCCCGTCAGCGTGAACAGGCCCAGGCTGGACTTTCCGGCCGGTACCATCGAAGCATCGACGTTGGAGAAGTAGTTGATCGACCAACTGGTGTTGTCGCCATGCAGCTCCCCGGCCTGGATATGCTCGAACTGTTCGCGCTGGGTTTTCTGCGGGGCGAAGAAGTGGATGTACTCCTCGGGGCCCACTCCCAACTCGCTCAGCGGGCAATCGAGCCCCAGGTAGACTTGAAACCCGGACACCGACAACTTGAGCCGGCGCAGTCGCGAGCGGTACCTGGCGTCGAAGTGCTGCTCGCCAGCCAGTGCCACGACCGCATGGGGCGAAATATTGGCCACAACATTGCGCGCCTTTACCCTGCCCGACTTGCGCGTTACCACGCCGCCGATTCGCCCGCGTTCAATCACGATCTGGTTGACCGCTGACTCCAGCTCGACCCGGCCGCCATGTTGCTCGATCACTTCGACCAGGGCATTGGACAATGCCTGGGAGCCGCCCTTGATCGAATAGCCGCCGTTCTCCAGATAGTCGATAAAGGGATAGGAAAAGTACCCGAACGCCAGGTCCTTGGCCGGTAGACCGTAGTAGCTCCATTGCGCCGACAGCACTTCCTTCAAGCGTTCGTTGGAGGTGAAACGCGAGAAGTAGTGATCCACCGTTTCATGGCCATACTTGAGCACCCGCGGATAGATCATGGGCGTGGCCACCAACCTCATCCAGAAAGGTTTGCGCGAATACAGAAAGCCGCACAGGTCCTTGTAGTTGCGCTGAGACTCGGCAAACAGGCGATTGATGTTGTCGACTTCCTCGGGAAAGAAACGGAACAACTCGCGTTTGTAACCTTCCAGGTCTCGGTGTCCAACCGTTATGTCGATGTCCTGAGAGCGATAGCGATACAGGGTCGGGTGATGAAGAAACTCGACTTTGTCCGCCACGCCACAGGCCTCGATGACATTGAACGACTCGGCGCCACGTACCACGCCGTCGAACGAATGCAGTGAAACATCGAAGTTGAAATCCTTGCGCCGAAAATTGCTGGCATAACCGCCGGGTACATTGTGCTTTTCCACCACCAGTACCTTCTGGCCTCGCTGCGCCATAAGGCTGGCACTCGCCAGCGCGCCAAGGCCCGCGCCGACGAAAACGGTATCGTATTCTTGACTCATTACATCTCCAGGCTCTGCGGCCAGATCCGGACAGCTAAATCAGACCGTCAGGCCGCCGTCGATTACGAATGTCTGACCGGTGATGTAGTCGGCCTGGGTCGACAGCAGAAAGCTGGCCAAGGCCGCCACTTCACGCACTTCACCGAAGCGCCTGAGGGGGATGGTGTCGGTGATCGACTTGCGCACCGGGTCGGCGATCTGCTCGACCATCTCCGTGGCAATGAAACCTGGGGCGATGGCGTTGACGTTGATCTTGAACCGCGCCAATTCCAGGGCCATGGTCTTGGTAATGCCGATCATCGCCGCCTTGGTCGCTGAATAACTCAACTGTCCCTTGTTGCCCTTGAACCCACTGACGGAGGACATGTGCAAGATCTTGCCGCGACGCTCGGCGGCCATCGCCGGCGCCAGGCATTTACTGAAATACACCGCCGAATCGAGGTTGGTCGCGACCACATCGCGGTAACGCTCGATATCGAACTTCAGCAACAGCTGATCGCCGGTCACCCCCATGTTGTTGATCAAGCCGTAGGGCTCGCCGAGGGTCTCCACCAACTGTGCACACACCGCCTCGACCGAACCGTGGTCCCGCCCGTCACAGGCATGCCCAAGGGCCCAGCCACCGCTGGCCGCCACTTCCCGCTCCAGTTGCAAAGCCGCGTCGGCCGAGGACTGGTAGGTGAAAGCGACCTGATACCCTTCCCGTGCCAGGGCCGAGACCAGTGCGCGTCCAATGCCACGACTGCCGCCACTGACCAGCACCCATTTGCCGTTTGAAGACTGCTGAACATCCATGATCTACATCCTTTAGCCTGATGGTCCTTGCCGTTGTTACGCGGGCACGACGGGTGTTTGAGCTTCTGCACGATTGAAGAAATCGAAGATTTCCTCGAAGTAGCGGTCCCGATGCTTCTTGTGGTTTTCCAAGTGACGACAGCCCTCGAAACCGACCATATGTAGCGCCTCGCAATCCAGGCTGAGCCCCGCCACGCTGGCAGCCGGGATAAAGCGGTCGTTGAGCCCGTAGAAATAGGCGATCGGTAGATCGCGCACGCCCTGCAACGAGTGATCAATGGCACAGGTCCCCGTGGGGACCGCCAGACGGCTGCCGCTGATCCAGCGCATAGCGAGTCGCAGCGGTCCGCGGGTGAAGTAGCTGCGCACCGAAACCGGCACACTGTCCAGCACCGCCGAGGTAAAGGGCGTGGTATCGCGCGCCAGGGCATGGGACAGGTGATAGCCGCCAAACGAACAGCCCACCAGGTGGATGGGCAGGCCGGGGTTGTCCCGGGTCACTCGCCGGGCAATCGCCAGCACATCGTCGGCAAACGCGTGGCCGCCGATGGTGCTGCGGCCGAAGCCTTTGAAGTTGAAGGCGACCACGTGATAACCCTGGTCGAGAAACGCCTGATCCAGTTTGTTCTCGAAAAAGTAATGCATGCCGTACTTGAGGAACGGATGGCACAAGAGCACCACGCCCCGAGGGTGCATGGCGGTGGTGCGCAGGGACGCCCCCTCGAGCCGGCTGCCGTCGCGTGCGACTTCGACAAAGCCTGCCGCACGACTTGGCACGTCGCGCTTCCAGCCTTGTACCTGGCGGAACATTGTCCGGATGAACAGCTTGGAAATGGCGACACCCAGCCAACCGGTCGATTGCTCGTTTTTGCTCATGCTCGCTTCCATTGTCTAGCCTTCATCTCGGCATAACCGAATGCCGCTTCGTAACTGGGACCCGCCACCCAGGCGCTGAGGAACTGCACGCCCTGCACCGGGAAGCCGTGATGGAATACATGGCCGCTGAGATCGGTACCCACCATCGCCCCATAACCCGAACCGTCGGTGTTGTTGGTGAAGCGCACATAGGTGTGGGGCGTGGCAACCTCGGTATGCAGCACATGTCCGCGCAGCCCCGGCACCTGGCTCAACAGACGCTCCACCAGGGTGTCGCTGGCCCGTTGTTTCTTGGCGCGGTATTGCGCTGTGCGGCGCTGCGGCCAATGGGCGATCGAGTCGAGCACGTTGATACACACCACCAGGCCCGCAGCCGGGTCCAGGGCGTGATAGTTGGTGACCTCGATCGGCGACATCTCCCAGAATGCCCGCTCACTGAGCGCCGCCTCATAACCGCTGCGTTCGGCGGCCATGCGCAGCTCGGCGCCTGCCGCCGGATCACCGGCGAACAGCATCGATTCGCTATGCAGCAGGCCAAGTTGCGCCGGTGGCAGGTCGGTCACCAGGTACACCGTGGTGGTCGAGCGTGCCGGTTTCAGCGCGGTGAGTTTCTCCCGAGTGGCCGCCAGCTCCACATCCGCCGCGAACAGCGACTGCACCGCGTAGTGCGGTGAAGCGTTGATGTACACCCGCGAAGAATGGAATACGCCACGATTGGTGCTGACGCCCGTGGCATTGCCTTGCCCATCGGTGAGCACCCCATCGACACCTGTGCTGAGCAGGATCTGCCCGCCGGCCTGTTCAATCCGCTGCGCCAGCAGATTGGACAGGTGCTGGGAGGAGCCCTTGACATAGGCGTTGCCACGGTTGAGCGTGGCGTACACCACATGCAGGTAGTACAGGTAGCCCAGGTCTTCCGAGTAGCCACCGACGTAGATTCCCGGTGCCGCCAGGATCTCGATCAGGTACGGATCGTCGAACAGCTCGTGCAGCGCCTGACGCACGGTCTTGTGCTTCAGGTTGCGATGCGCGAAACGCAACTGGGCCATGTCCGGCTCAAAGGTGCCGTCCAGCATCTGGAACTGGTAGTAGCCGTTGCGCCCGTAAGTTCGAACGTGCTCGAAGAA
This sequence comes from Pseudomonas sp. P4_C4, assembly GCF_056402055.1. Classification (NCBI taxonomy): domain Bacteria; kingdom Pseudomonadati; phylum Pseudomonadota; class Gammaproteobacteria; order Pseudomonadales; family Pseudomonadaceae; genus Pseudomonas; species Pseudomonas sp. P4_C4. The sequence goes on from NZ_JBFUID010000036.1 coordinate 55,880, forward strand.
GGTCGCGATGGCCTCGGCCTGATGGGGAAAGCGCTCGACCAACAGCTGTTGCACACCGTCCGCGTCATTGGCCAGCGGCAGCGCCATGCCGTCCTGGTAGGCGCAGAAGTAGTCCTGGGGATAGACCAGGTCCAGTGTCTCTTCCAGCTCCAGATTACGCAGGATACGGATCAGGTTGCCGCCCTCGGCCATGCCACTGAGCTTATGCAGACTGCAGTCGAACACCGCGTCCTGTTTCGGCCGACTGAACGTGGAGGCATACCCGCCGACAACAATATGCTTGTCGACTACCAGCAAGCGCACCCCGGGGTCACGTTTGACCAGCATGGCCGCACAGGCCAGGCTGGTGATCCCGGCACCGACGAAGATCGCGTCCCAGGACGGCTGGCTCATTGGCGCAGCCCCAACTTGTCGACCCAGGCGTAGATCTCGGCAAAGCGCATGGCATTGAGCCGGGCGTTGTGGGCCGAGCGCCAGACCTCCTCGATCTTCGCCTTGTCATCCACCGCGATCGGAAACTCAAACGAGGTGTGCCGGGCGATTTCCGGGTTATAGGTGAACATGTCGATCAACGCCGGAATGATTCTGCGACTCATGGCCTTCACCTGGGCGATGGACTCCGGGCTGGCCGTTTCAAAGAACGACTCGCTGATCCAGCGACCGAAGGCGATGTGCCGGGCCTCGTCATGATGATGCTCACGGAACATGGTACGGGTCATAGGTTCGATGCCTGGGCCCTGGGACGTGTGCATCGCACCCATTTCCGCGACCCACTCGATCAGCAGAGTGAACAGCACGCCCACCGCGGGCTCCATTTTCGGCAGTGTCTCGGTCAGCAATTCGTAGAGACCCACCGGCGGGTTCCACAATTGCAGGCCGGCCTTGCCCATGAAGCGCTTGAAGGTCAGGGTGTGAACGATCTCCTCCTTGGAGAAGATCATCAGGTACTCCTGCAGGTCCTGGGAGATGCGATCGTGGAATTGGGTGACATAACCCATGTACAGCGGCGGAATAGTCTGCTCCAGCCAGATGAACATGGAGATGTCACGGCCGGTTTCCAGCCAGGCCAGTTCCAGCTTCTGTGCCTCGCTCAGGCCTTCACAGAAACGAGTGCCGTTGATCCACAGATGATCGGGGTCCTTCGGGTACAGGCTGCGATCGACCTCCTGGTCCCAGGGCAATACGGTCGCGTGGTCCATGGTCTTGTGGTGCGAGACCTCGCTCAGCTTGCGGACCTTCGATTCCCTTGCTTCTGAAATGGTGAATACACTATTGGTCTGCGTGGGCATTCCCTTGCTCCTATCCGTAACGGTAGACCTGCCAGTCAGGCAGGGACGGCGGCCGATTCCTTGAACTCGACCACGAACTCGCACAGCTGGCGCAGCGTGGAAATCTTGCGGCTGGCGAACGAATCGGGATCCAGCGCCACGCCGATCTTCTTCTGCACCACTAGCTGCATCTCGACGAAGTCCAGGCTATCGAACGCCATCGATTCGATGTTGGTATCGAGGGTCACATCGTTTTCGTCGACATCCTTGAGTTCCAGAATGAGGTCGCGAACAACAGCAAATACTTTCTCTACAGTGGTCATTGCACAGCTCCTTGGTGGGTTGAAAGTGTCTTTGCCATCAGCCCGAGAGTGATGGTCATCACGTGGCGATCGCTGACATGCACCCCAAGATCGAGGGTGCCCACGGCCTTGCCAGGGCTTTCAATCAGGTGGATGTTGTCGATCTCACAGCGAATATCGGTCTGCAACTTGCCCAGCGAGCGCAGCGACGTGCAGAAGGTGATCTGGTGGCTGGTCTGCACCACCAGGTGATCAGACAGATCCTCAAGCCGGTCCGGCCGCTGTCGTTGACGGAACTGCGGGGACAGGCAATCGAAGATCACTCCCAGATGGTTACGAATGAAGTGGGAAAAGATCAGTGCATCGAGCGCGACCCAATCATCGACCCCCCGGCCCAGGTCATCACGAAACTGTGCGAGCCAGGCCGCGACCTCCTCGCGTGCCAGCAGGAAGCCCGGGGTTGTGGATAACCAGACCGGCGCTTCGACGATACGTACATGGCCGATCATGTGTTCACTGTCGCCGCCGCTCGAGTGCAACTTGAACCCCGTGCTGCCGCTGCGCTCGCGGGTCGACAGGGCTACCGGGCTGTCACGCAGCACCGGAGCCTTGAGCAGCGCCTTGAACTGCATCCAGTCCTGGGGCAGCACCTGATTGACGCGCCCCATGCGATGCTTGACCGGCAGTAGCGCGAGCATGCCATGCACCACCACATCGGCTGCGTCCATGCGGCGCGCCGCCTCACGGTCGAAGTGGATCGGGTTGCGATCACCGGAGAGGCCGGCCCAGGCCTCGATCTGCTCGGCTCCGAATTGCAACTGCATGATCAGACCACCTTGCGCAGCATGATGCCGGCGTTGGCACCACCGAAGCCGAAGCTCAGGTTCAGCACGTTATTCAGGGTCTGCCCATGCAGATGCTCGTTGGGCACGTAGTTGAGGTCGCAGTCAGGATCGGCCTCATCCATGTGGATAGTCGCCGGGATGGTGCCACGGGCCATGGCCTTGAGGCAGAAGACCGCCTCCATGGAACCGGCGGCACCGATCAGGTGGCCGGTGTAGGACTTGGTGCTGGACATCGGAATGCCGTATGCGGCGTCCCCCAGGGCCAGCTTGATCGAGCGGGTTTCGTTGACATCGTTGAGCGGTGTCGAGGTGCCGTGCAGGTTGACGTAGTCGATCTGCGATGCCTGCACGCCTGCCTGCTTGCAGACGTCATTGATCACCCGTACCCGGGCCTGCATGTCTTCGGCCGGGGCTGTCATGTCGTAGGCGTCCGAATAGTTAGCGTAGCCGGTGATCTCGCCGAGAATCTTCACGCCCCGTGCCCGGGCCGACTCATAGTCCTCCAGGCATAGCACAGCCGCGCCCTCGGAGAGCACGAAGCCGCTGCGTCCCTTGCTGAACGGGCAGCAGGCCAGGCGCGTGTTTTCCTGCTCTTTGCTCAGGGCCTGGATGACATCCACCGACCAGACGTTGAACTGCTCTTTCAAGGACTCACTGCCACCAGCGATCATCACCTTGGCGCGGCCGCTGCGAATCGCCTCGTAAGCCTCACCAATGGCGATGGTGCCCGTGGCGCAGGCTGCAACCGGGCTGTTCTGGATACCACGCATGTTCCAGTTCATGGTGATACCGGCGGTCGCGGCATTGCACATCGACATGACGGTGGCGAAGGAAGTGGAGATGCCGTGCTTACGGTATTCGTTGTTATTGCAGTTGGCGGTGTCGAGCCCACCCCAACCGGTGCCCAGGATCACGCCGCGATCAAAGGGCGAGACGATCTCATCCAGGGGCGTATCACCGAACGCCATGCGGATCGCCTCGTGGGTGGCCACCAGGCTGTATTTGGCGAACAACGGCAACATCTTGGAGATTTTCTTCGAAAACGGACGCATCGCTTCACGACCGAAGTCATCGATAAAGCCAAAGTAACGCGCATGGATGCTCGGATCGTCGAACCTGTGCTGACGGTAACCGACCTGGTAATCCATCATTGCGTCCCAGATGGCGTCGACATTCTCGCCGAGCGAGCAGATGGCGCCATAACCGGTTACAACGACCCGGCGCGGTTCTGAAGAAGCGGACTTTTCCATGATCTTCCCTGTTTCGATGTCTTGACTGGAATGCCGCACAGCGTGAATAAGCCTGATCCAGACGCTCAGACTGTCATTGGCATGTTCGGCGATTTAGGCAAGTGGAGCACTCGCAAGTACAAGCCATGACGCCTTGGTTGGAACATTCGTCCAGCATTGAAAAGTTCAGCGCTGCGGCGTCATAGGGGGCTTAACCACTGCCCGGCATAAGTTGCCGTAGTTACCCAGAGAGAACAACTGTATCTAGGTGCAGATAGCGCGATGAAAATCAAATTATGCAACCTGCAACTGCACCTAAGTACAGGTTGCCGCTGGGCGGACATTGATAAACTAACAATGGTCGCGCGATTGATTTTTCGTACCCGGAAGTTCATTCCCCCGCGACCTGTACGAGCCGCAGCACTTAGTACTTAAGTGCCAGCCCCCACGGAAGAACGTTAATAACATGAAAGCTATCGAGTTTCACGCGCTTGACTATAGTGCGACGCCCCACGCCTGGGTCGCCGACTTGTATCGCCTGCGCAAGGAAGTATTCGCTGATCGTTTAAGTTGGAAGGTCAATATAAACAACGGCATCGAGTTCGATGAATACGACAGCGAGCGGACGACCTACCTGATCGGTACCTGGGAGGGTGTCCCCTTGGCCGGCCTGCGCCTGATCAGCACTCTGGATCCCTATATGGTCGAAGGGCCGTTCCGTGATTTTTTCCGCTGCGAGCTGCCCAAACACGCGCTGATGGCCGAGTCCAGTCGCTTCTTCGTCGACAAGATCCGATCACGCCAACACGGCCTGGCCCAGGTACCGCTGACCGAAATGCTGCTTCTTTGCATGCACAACTATGCCGCAGGCAGTGGCCTGGAATCGATCATCACCGTGGTCAGCAATGCCATGGGACGGGTCGTACGCAACGCCGGCTGGCACTACGAAGTGCTGGATACCGGCGAAGCCTCTCCGGGGGAAAAGGTGCTGCTGCTGAACATGCCGGTAACCGAGTTCAATCGTCAGCGGCTGATGTCCAGTATTGCGCGCAAGCAACCCTTGTCATCCACGCAGGCAAGCCAGTGGCCGCATCGTCTGCACATCCGCGACACACCGCTCGGTTAGCCCAAGCGGATCAGCGCCTGAATCAGAGGATGCCTTGGCGCCGAGCCTCATAAACCGCCTGCTTGGCATTGCAGACCTGCAGTTTTCCGGAAATGTTGGACATGTGAAATTTGACCGTACGCTCGGAAATCGCGCAGATCAGCGCGATTTCCCGGTAGGACTTGCCCATCATCACCCACTTGAGCACCCCCATCTCCTTGCCCGAAAGTGGCCCACTCTGAAGTTTGGAAAACAGTTCATCCACCGTCCGCAGGCTCAACAGTCGGCTATGAAAGCGGATCAGTGCCATCTGTATCTGCCCCTGCTGGTCGGCCATGCGGCGATCGAAGTCGGCTTGCTGCCCGCCGTTGCAAAGACTCAACGAACTGAACACTCCACAGGGGTCATGCAGGATAAAGGTGGCGCCGGAGCAGATCCGGTATTGGCTGGAACGTCGAAACAACTCCCGACTCTTGTCACAGGAAACGGCCTGGAGCGCATCACTCCAAGAAAATGGCGCGCAACTTTTAAGGCCGTGTTGAATGATCGGATCGATCAAATGATAGTTGGCTCCCTTATAGGCTTTCAGCCAGGGCGATGGATAATTTGAAACAATAAGGGGAGCCGCTTCACGATTTCGAGGAACAGCAAAGTAGGCATAGCTTAATCCCTGAAGGTCCCCCAACAGGTTTTCAAGTTCGGGTTGTAAACAGACGCTTGAATGACTCTCGTCGGCCGGGACGAAATCAGAGTATTTGAATTGACTATCCATGTTATGAGCTCATTATCCTTCAGGATTACCTCGACTCCGCGGAAACGGCGAAGACAATGCAAGATTTTTCATTATACCTGCCGCGTGAGTGCGTAGCACTGACATACAAGGCGGTTAATTCCGGTACGCTGGCGGGCTATATTCGACTATGACCTAAGGCAAACTCAGCGTTGAAGAACGCGTCGCCATCCAGCTCGGCCAAGCCCAAGGCTTTAGTCAGCGAAGGATCACCTGCTTGATCAACCGAGCGCCCTCGACGGTAAGCCGGGAGCTGCGCCGCAACCAAGAGGCCTGTAGCCGCTATTCGGTACGTACTGGGGGACGCAATGGGCTGCGCTCTTCCAGTGTCCTGTCTCAGAAATAAATTTCTGGCCTGAGCTATGCTTCTGTGGTCAGTCAGTGCCTGGAGTTATCACATGAACTCTCAGGACATCATGCTCAGTGAAGACGAACAAATTGAACTGAGTCGACGAAACGAACCCTTGAGCAAGTCACTCAGCCGCGTATCGGTCAGCCTCGCTGGAGCTGTCGAAGCATGGCTCGAGTCGCCGGCATTTCACCGGCCAGCGTCCAGCGGATATGGGCCGCCAACGACATAAAACCGCACCTGACACGCACCTTCAAGCTGTCCAGCGACCCGAACTTCGAAGAGAAATTCTGGGACGTCATCGGGCTGTATCTGGCGCCTCCCGATAAAGCCCTGGTGCTCTGTTGCGCAAGATCATCAAGACAAGAGGTCACTTTCCAACTGACGATGCAGCGACGAAGCTGATCTGGCTGGCATTACAAAATATCACCGCTAATTGGGGCAGTGCTGCCCATGACTGGAAGAATGCCATGAATCAATTTGCGGTCTTGTACGGAGATCGATTCATCAGGCCGCCCTGGTGAAATAAAGGCCTGCCTGACGGCAGGCCATTACCGGCCCGCACACAAAAAATCTGACACTCTCGTGGCTACAACCAAGCCCGCGGCATCCGGCTCGAACTGGCGAAGCTCACTCAACTTGCTACAGCCCAGATCGAGCAGTTGAGCGATCACCTCGTCATGCCGAAGCAGTTCTTCGTAAGTGATCGGTGATTCCTCCAAGAGATTTCATCTTTTTAAGGACGATGACCTAATCTAAATCAGCTCCAGCCCATACTTCAGCCCACTCCCTGGATGGAGTATTGCTTTTCGACCAGCGAGCAGTTTTTCGAATGGTCTCTTTGTCCCTGTACTTCTGAAGCGCCGAGACAAAAATAACGATTTTGATCTTCCCCCAGCGAAGCTCAACAAACGAATACGCTCCGAGGTATCCATCATGCCGTCCGCCAGCGCACCTATGGAGGCCAGCGTTTCCTGAACTTGCTCACGACTGCGTTGTGCGGTTTCCGACGGGCAGCACATTTGAAAACTTCATGTACTCACAAGCCTTCGGTCCACCCTGCCCCCGGTCGTTTTAATGCCCGCGAATGTAGTGTTCCAGTTGCCGGATCAGCTCGGTCTGCTCGACGATGGCTTCCTTGACCAGATCACCAATCGACAACAGGCCAATCAGTTGGTCGCCCTCCACCACCGGTAGATGACGCAGATGACTGTCGGTCATGACCGCCATGCAACGCTCAATGCTCTGCTGACTGTCTGCAGTCACGACGGGCGCGCTCATGATGGCCCGCACCGGCGTACCGACCGAAGAGCGCCCCTGTAGAACGACCTTGCGCGCATAGTCGCGTTCGCTGATAACGCCGACCACCTGCCCCTCCTCTATGACGGGTAGAGCACCGACATTTTTTTCCGCCATCATCCTCAACGCTTCAAGCACCGTCTGGTCTGGCGCGATGCTATGCACCCGCCGGTTCTGCACGGCCTTGAGCTTCAGCAGTTGTGCGGCTGTTTTCATACGAACCTCCGATACTGTTTGTCATTGATCATCGACTCCGCCGGAGCCTGGCATACATCATTAATTGAATGAGCGCTCAGCCCCCGGCGAAATCCATGGGGTCAGGCCACCGCGACCTCCACCTGGCCTTCGTTCAGCCGCACCGGCCAGACCCGCAGGCGCTGCTGCGGATACTCCAGGCAACTGCCGTCCTCAAGGCGGAAATGCTGTTTGTAGAGTGGCGAGGCAATCACCAGATCGCCCTTGACGCTGCCGATCAGCCCGCGACCGATGACATTCGCCCCGGATTGCGGGTCATGATTATCGATGGCATAGAGGGTCTTGCCTTCGGCAGCCGGCAGGTAGAAAAGCGCCACTTGTGCACCGTCGAGCCAGACGACGATGCCGGAGTTACTCACCAGATCCTCCTGGCTGCACACCGCTTGCCAGGCATCGGGATTGACCAGGGAGGAACTGGAATAGGCTCGCTGGGTATCGGACTGGCTCATCAGGCAATCTCCTCGATGACAGGGATAAGGTGGAGTTCAGCGGCCATGATCGGCCGGCGCTGACCGCGTTCCTGGACAAAATGGATGTCCGGGTCCGGGCGTTGATCGTTGACGAAGGTGCGGAAGCGCTTGAGCTTTTCCGGGTCTTTCAGGGCGTTGGCCCATTCGCATTCGTAGCGGTTGACCACCAATTGCATCTGCGACTCGAGCTCCTCACCCAGCCCGAGGCTGTCGTTGATGATCACGTCCTTGAGGTAATCCAGGCCGCCCTCCAGGCTCTCGCGCCAGACCGAGGTACGCTGCAACTTGTCGGCGGTGCGGATGTAGAACATCAGGAACCGGTCGATGTAGCGAATCAGGGTGGCGTCATCAAGGTCGGTAGCGAACAACTCGGCGTGGCGCGGGCGCATGCCGCCGTTACCGCACACATAGAGGTTCCAGCCTTTCTCGGTGGCGATTACGCCAACGTCCTTGCTCTGCGCCTCAGCGCACTCACGGGTGCAACCGGAGACCGCGAACTTGAGCTTGTGTGGCGAGCGCAGGCCTTTGTAGCGATCCTCGAGGGTCAGGGCCATTTTCACGCTGTCCTGCACGCCATAACGGCACCAGGTGCTGCCGACACAGGACTTCACCGTGCGGGTCGATTTGCCATAGGCGTGCCCGGTCTCAAAACCCGCTTCAATCAGCTCGGCCCAGATGTCCGGCAACTGATGCAACTGCGCGCCGAACAGGTCGATGCGCTGCCCGCCGGTGATTTTGGTGTAGAGGTCATATTTCTTCGCCACCACGCCGATGGCGATCAGCTTGTCAGCGGTGATCTCGCCGCCGGGAATACGCGGCACCACCGAGTACGTACCGTTTTTCTGCATGTTGGCCATGAAGGTGTCGTTGGTGTCCTGCAACGGTACCAGCGACGTGTCCATGATCGGCTGGTTCCAGCACGAGGCCAGAATCGAACCCACCGCCGGCTTGCAAACGTCGCAACCGGTGTGGCCACGGCCGTGCTTGGCCAACAGTTCTTCGAAGGTGATCACTCCCTCTACCCGTACCAGCGCATAAAGCTCCTGGCGGGTATAGGCGAAGTGTTCGCACAGGCTCTTGTCGACACTGACGCCACGGGCAATCAGCTCATGCTCGAACACTTGCTTGAGCAGGCCGGCACAACCGCCGCAGCCGGTACAGGCCTTGGTTTGCGACTTGAGCTGGCCCAGGTCGGTGCAGCCGCCGTCGATGGCCGAACAAATGGAGCCCTTGGTGACGTTATGACATGAGCACACCGTGGCCGACCCGGGCAGCGCACCCGGGCCCAGGGTCGGCGCGCCTTCGGACGATGGCAGAATCAGGCTGGCGGGTTCTGCTGGCAAGGTAATGCCGTTCTGCATGTATTGCAGCAAGGTGTCGTAATAGCTGTTGTCACCGACCAGCACTGCACCGAGGACATGTTTGCCACTTGCATCCACCACCAGGCGGCGATAGCTGGCGCTGGTTTCGTCGATGAATTGATAGCTGCGTGCGCCTGGGGTATTGCCGTGGGCGTCGCCGATGGAGCCGACATCCACCCCCAGCAGCTTGAGCTTGGTCGACATGTCGGCACCGGTGAACGGCTCGGCGACTTCGTTGCACAGACGGGCCGCGACGCTGCGCGCCATCTGGTAGCCCGGCGCGACCAGGCCGAACAGGCTGCCGTTCCATGAAGCGCACTCACCGATGGCGTAGATGTTCGGGTCGCAACTGAGGCACGCGTCGTCGATCACCACGCCACCGCGCGGACCGATCTCCAGCGCGCATTGACGAGCCAGCGCGTCTTGAGCGCGGATACCGGCGGAAAACACGATCAGGTCGGTTTCGAGGAATTCGTCATTGGCGAAATTCATGCGATAGCGGTACTGCTCGCCAGCGCTGATCGATTGAGTGGCGCGGGACAGGTGTACACCGACGCCCAATCGTTCGATCTGCGCCTTGAGCGCCTGGCCACCGAGGTCATCCAGTTGTACCGGCATCAAGCGCGGTGCGAATTCCACCACGTGGGCTTCAAGGCCCAGGCTCTTCAACGCGTTCGCGGCTTCCAGACCCAGCAAGCCACCGCCGACCACCACACCGCGCCGGGCATTGGCTGCCGCAGCCCGAATGGCATCGAGGTCTTCCAGGGTGCGATAGACCAGACGCGACTCACCTTCGGCGCCTTCGATTGGCGGAACAAACGGATAAGAACCGGTGGCCAGAACCAATTTGTCATACGTGACGCAACCTTGCGAGGTGACCACCTGGCGACGGACGCGGTCGATTTCCAATACCGGCACACCCAGATGCAGCGTAACGCCGGGCGTGTGGTAAAGCGACGCATCGGACAGCGCCAGCGACTCGGCATCACGACCGGAGAAGTACTCGGAAAGATGCACACGGTCATAGGCGCGCATCGGCTCCTCACTGAAGACGTGCAGCCGGTAATGGTCAAGCGCTCCCCGCTCGATCAGCTGTTGGACACAATGATGTCCGACCATGCCATTACCGATCACGATCAGCGTTTGCATCTTGTTCAACGTGGCAACATTGGAATTCATAGAAAGCACCCAGCCCGAGCCAATCACGGTTTTAAAAGCAAAAAAAAACGCCTGAAACCTTGCGGTTCCAGGCGTCTTTGCCTGTTCTTTTGCGGTGTTGAAACCAGGCGCCTATGCCTGATCCACCGATGCTGCCCACGACCTGTCCGGCCAATCGATCGTCGTTGACCGAGGGGGCTGTCCACACGAATGCGTTCCAGGTGGACCTGATGTCAGCCTTGCAGCCTTTGTGCCAGCCAGCGACAGAGAGACTTCAACTGTCTGGAAACACTGACTCTTGAGCCCGGGGGGATTGTCACGACGCTGGAGCTACCGCAGACGAAAGCGCTTTGCGGCGCTTCCGACTGGTGCACGCTGTGACGCATGGCGCTTTATAAAAGTGCATGGACAGTTCGATTCCACAGGCCGTCAGCACTCAAGCCTCGATCAGCTGTTCCTGTCAGCCCTGTCATGTCGTCGTCACATACACCAAGCACAATGGGATCAGCCAAATGGATTTGGCCCATCTACAGAGAGCTTGGCCGACACCGGGCTTTTTTCATTGCTACGACAGGCTTTTCACGAAACGCTCACAAGATGGAGCGCAGATTGGAAGCACAAAAGGATTTGACCCCAAACAGAAGGCCCGCCATTGCGCGTAATGCTGTTCACTTAAGCGGAGCAGCCTTACGGTCCACCGGAAACCGGGTTTTTGAAATTTTCACCGTCCTTGGCCTCGAAGGCCTTGGGCGGTGATCCAGAAACATTCCCCCAACACCTGCCCTTAACTCTGCCAATCGCCTCCCTGTGGCTGAAACCGGATTGGCCGCTGCCATCACGATCAGTTGGACGGCGATGTACTGGCAGGCCGGTTTGAAGCGGATGTCGCTGGGCGCTCGGCCAAA